>JANWVQ010000113.1 GCA_025056745.1 Ignavibacterium sp. | reverse complement strand
AATTTCTTTTTTATTCATAATAATAATTAATTTGAATTCTAAAACTTTAATTATAATTTTCGCTTTCAAAATTACAAAAAACAAAATAGTTTTTAACAGAAACATTATCGAAGGAGGAAAAGTTGGATTTATTCAAAAAATGTTATGATTTTACCCGTGCAGATGAAGTAAAAGCAATGGGAGTATATCCTTATTTCAGACCCATTGAAGAAAACGAAGGTCCTGTTGTACAAATTGAGGGTAGAAAAATAATTATGGCTGGGTCAAATAATTACCTTGGACTAACAGGACATCCAAAAGTGAAGGAAGCAGCATTAAACGCTGTTAAAAAGTACGGCACGGGTTGCTCAGGCTCAAGATATTTAACTGGAACATTAGACCTTCACATAGAGCTCGAAAACAGATTAGCAAAGTTTTTTAATAAAGAAGCAGTTTTATTGTATAGTACAGGGTTTCAAACAGCATTAGGAGTTATACCTACATTAGTTCAAAGAAATGAATATGTAATTTCAGATAAAGATAATCACGCTTGCATCGTTACAGGCACACTCATTACAAAAGGAGCACTTGGAAATTTAGTTAGATACAAACACAATGATATGGATGATTTAGAAAAAGTTATTTCTAAAATTCCAATAGAAGCAGGAAAACTAATTGTTAGTGATGGAGTATTTAGTACTGGCGGTGAAATTGTTGACCTTCCTCGACTTAATGAAATAGCCAAAAAATATAATGCAAGAATTTTAATTGATGATGCACACGCTGTTGGGGTAATTGGTAAAGGCGGAAGAGGTACAGCAAGCGAATTTAATTTGGAAGATGAGATAGACTTAACAATGGGAACATTTAGTAAAACTTTTGCTTCATTAGGTGGTTTTATTGCTGGTTCTGAAAGAGTAATAAATTATCTTAAACATTTCTCTCCTGCTCTGATTTTTAGTGCTTCTCCTACACCAGCTTCTGTTGCTGCAGCATTAGCTGCATTAGATATTTTAGAGGCCCAACCTGAACTTGTTGACAAACTCATAGCTAATGCTAACTATATGAGAACTAACTTAAAATCAATGGGTTTTAATGTAATTGATGGTAGAACTGCAATTGTTCCAGTTATAGTTGGAAATGATGAATTAGCTTTTAAGATGTGGAGAATTTTATACGACATTGGAATTTTTGTTAATGTATTTATTTCCCCTGGAGTTCCTGAAGGAAGACAAATGATGAGAACAAGTTATATGTCAACTCACGAAAAAGAACATCTTGATTTTATACTTAATGCCTTTAACGATGCAGGTAAAAAATTAGGTCTTATATAATTTTTCAATATTATTATGAGCAAGCTGGAAATAAAACAAGTAACATCAAAATCTGATTTAATTAAATTCATTAAATTTCCTTGGAAAATTTACCAAGGCAATCCTCATTGGGTTCCTCCTTTAATATTAGATAGAAAAAAGCTTCTTGATAAAAATAAAAATCCTTTCTTCCAACACGGAGATGCAGACTACTTTTTAGCATATAAAAACAATCAGATCGTGGGAAGAATAGCTGCAATAAGAAATGATTTACACAATAAATATCATAGAGATAAAGTTGGTTTCTTTGGATTTTTTGAATCAATAGATGATCAACAGGTTGCAAATTCTCTTTTTGACACCGTTAAGGATTGGCTAAAGAAAAAAGGTTTCGATACGATGAGAGGTCCTGCTAATCCATCAAGTAATGATGAATATGGGATGCTAATTGAAGGCTTTGATGATTCACCAAGAATACTTATGAATTATAATCCTGAATATTACATTAAACTTTGTGAAAATTATGGTTTGAAAAAAGCAAAAGATCTTTATGCATATAAGCTCGAAGCAGATAAAGTTTTTAAATCTGAAAAAGTTCGTCGTGTTGCTGAATTAGCTGCTAAAAGGTATGGCATAAAAATTACCTCACTGAATATGAAAGATTTCAAAAATGAGCTAGAAAAAGTCAAATATGTTTATAATAAAGCTTGGGCTCCAAATTGGGGATTTGTTCCTCTCACTGATGAAGAAATAGACTATATGGCAAAAGACTTAAAACCTCTAGCTGAACCATCTTTGGTTCTTTTTGGTGAGATCAATAATCAACTTGTTGGATTTGCTTTAACGATGCTGGATTATAATCAAATATTTAAAGAAATGAATGGCAGATTATTTCCATTTAATTTTATTAAGCTGTGGACAAGAAAAAAGAATATAACTTGGGTTAGAATTATAACATTAGGATTAATCCCTGAATATCAGAAGAAAGGTTTAGATGCTGTATTTTATTGGGAGATACTAAATAGAGCTACTAAACTTGGAATTAATCTCGGTGAAGCAAGTTGGATTTTAGAAGATAATGATATGATGAATAGAGGCGCTCAAGCATTAAATGCAGAGGTTTATAAAAAATATAGAATTTGGGAACTGAAATTTTAGTTCAGTTCCCTATTTCAAAAGTTCATTGTATTTAGAAATATGTGAAGGGTCAATTCTTTTTAGTTTATCTACAATTGTTTTATCTGGATAATCTTTTAGCAAATCAACAATCTCACCATATTTAGCATCGAAGAAGGTTCTTATTAAAACACTATTTATATCGATTTTAGATCTCATCTCAAATAAAACATTAATTAAATTAACTATATGATTCTGTGCTTGTCTTTTGTCAACTTGAAAATAATCAATTCCATAATGATATTCATAAAACGCTTCTCTAAATGGTCTGAATTTTTCATTCAAAAGGTCATCACAGAAACGAGTTCGATTATAGGCTTCGCTTCCTCTTTCCCAGCCTTTTCTATAATTACTATTCATTCCCAAGTTCGCAATACTAAATGCTTTTTGAAAATTTGCATTTCCACCAAGTTCACTCCAGGAATCCCAGTCCCAGCCAATAATAATGTTGGCGTAAAAATCTAAAAAGCTTGTAATTGGATCATAAACAGCTTGGTTAGAATAAAGAGCTTGTCCTTTCTCGTATCTAAAACTCCAATTTGGATCATTTATTGTAAGCATAGGTGATTGTCTGTCACTTTTATAAACAGGTCTCGTGCTTACTATAACTACTTGTGCGGTATATTCAACATCGCTTGATGCACCAGTAAAGAAAATATTAAAATTACAATCAATTTTATCCCCTTCCCACGGTTCATTATTGAATTGTGTTGAATTAAGATAATTTTCTATTACTGAAGCAAAATCAGCTAACAATTCTCTATTTCTTATCTGAAGACCTTCATAGTTGACTGTCACTTTACAATTTAATTCTTGTGCAAAAGATTTTGCTAAAAAAATTATAAAAAGGTAAACTAAAAATTTCTTTAACATATTTGAACCAAATTTTTGTAGTTTAAAATATTGATTTATAATTTCCTGAACAATTTATTTATTGTTGAATGAAAAAACTTTTTTCGATTCTTTTGATATTATCAATAGGTATTTTTGCTCAGAGAAATCCTGGTGCAAAGCAAATCGCTTTGAGTAATTCAGATGTTGCATTGAGTAATGATGTATTTTCGTTGTTTAACAATGTCGCAGGTCTATCTCAAATTAATTGGAGAGAGATTGGAATCTATTATTCCCCTGCACCTTTCGGAATAAAAGAACTTGCTAATGGATATATATCATACATCGAACCATCTCTATATGGAGCTTTTTCGATTGGTGCAATGACTTATGGTTTTGAGTTATACAGAGAGACAAAACTTTTAGTAGGTTACTCCAACGAATTCCAAAAAAAATTCTTTTATGGAATATCAATAAATTTTCATAACGTAAATATTAAAAATTACGGCAGCGATTTAAGTTATTATATTAATATTGGTGCACTTGCATACTTATTAAATAATCTAAGATTTGGTTTTTTAATTAATAATGTAAATCGTGCTACTTTTTCTAATGAAAAAGATCAAATTCCAACTTATATGAATATAGGTTTAAGTTATGATATTTTGAATGAATTAACATTGAATATATCAATCGATAAAGACCTCAAATACGCTCATTCATTCCAATTTGGTATTGATTACGATATTATAGAACATCTCTCAATACGAAGTGGTTTCTCAAATAATCCTTCAAACTACTCAGCAGGAATAGGAATAAATTATTCTATGTTTAATCTTGATTATGCAATTTTCTCACATAGCGATTTAGGGCTTTCTCATCAAATAAGTCTGCTCCTAAATTTCGATTCAATTCAAAACAGAAAACAATCCATACGAAATTTTCTTGGAGTTGAAAATTGATTTTAAGAATAATCTTTTTAATTATTCTTTTATCATCTTACCATTTATATCCACAAGTTCAAGACACTACAATCACAGATATTGAAAATGAATTAGAAGATTTAACAGATTTTGATGAAGAAAGTGAATCCGATTATTATGATATAATCGAACATTTGTTATTAAATCAAATTGATTTAAACAGCGCTAGTTTAGAAGATTTAATTTCTATTCCTTTTTTAGATCTAAATTCAGCAACTCTAATAATAAATCATCGTGAGAAGTTTGGGAAATTTCTTAATGTCAATGAATTATTTTCCATTAAGGAACTAAATCAGGATTTAATTCTTAAAATAATTCCTTTCTTAAAGGTAGAATCAAAAATCACACAAGAGATAATTGATAATGAAATTATAAATCAAAAAAGTATTTTTTATGATTACTTACATAGAACAAAAGTTCAAATAAGAAGTAGGGTTGGTTCTGATCTACAAACAAGAGAGGGATTTATTAAAGGAAACTATTTAGGTTCAAAGTTAAAATCTTACAATAGAATCCTCATTAAATACTCATCGAATTTTCAACTGGGATTAACAACAGAAAAAGATGCTGGTGAAAAAGATTTTTTAGATTTTTATTCATTTCATTTTTCTGTTAATAATTATGATTTAATTAAGCAATTAGTTCTTGGAGATTACAATTTAGAAATAGCTCAAGGATTAATCTTATGGAATTCTTATAGTTTCTCAAAAGGTAATGATGCTATTATACCAGCTAAAAAGAAGCAAAAATTATTAAGACCTTATACAAGTGCCACTGAATATAATTTTTTTCGAGGCTCTGCAGTATTGATGAATATTTATGATTTCAATTTCCTTTTATTTTATAGTTCTAAAAAGATTGATGCGAATATTGATGACAGCACACAAGAAATAAAATCATTCCCTTTAACAGGTATTCACGCAACAAGAAGTGATTTGCTTAAAAAGAATTCTGCAACTGAAACTTTATTTGGATCACGATTAGAATATCAGATTAATACGTCAAACAAATTTGGTTTAACATTTTATAATTCAAATTTTTCAAATCCAATTGAAAGAAATTCTATTTACGACATAGCTGGGAAAAAGTTTTATTTATATTCATTTGATTTTGATAATCGTTTTGGATTTACGAATATCTTCGGAGAGATAGCAACAGATAATAATTATACTGCATATTATTTAGGATTTATTGTTTCACCAACTAATAAATTTCAATTTACTTCAACTTTAAGAAAATATCCTGTTGGATTTACTAACATTCATTCAAATGGATTTGGAGAACAGTCTGGTAAGACACAAAATGAATTTGGAATTTATTCTGGAATAAAATTTAATTCACAATTTGGATTATTAAATATTTATTATGATAAGTTCAAATTTCCTTATAAAACTTTCGAGAATACTATTCCATCCTCAGGTGATGAATTTCTAATAAGTTTTAGAAGAAAACTTACAAAGGAAATTGAACTTCATATAAGATTTAAAACTGAAAATAAAGAAGTAACTGAAGCAATAAATAATCTTAAAGTTCAAACAGAAAGAATCAGAAATTCTCATCGACTTGAAATTGATTATTTTGTTAACAAAAACTTCAAATTGAGGACAAGGTTTGAATATAATACATTTAAAATCGAAAAAATCAATTTATATGAAAAAGGATTTTTAATTTACGAGGATATAAAAATCTCACCAATAAAAGATCTTATAATCTATGCACGATTAATTTTTTTCGATACTAATTCTTTTAACAGTGCAATTTATGAATATGAAAATGATTTAACTGGACTTTTTACAAACTTAGCAATGTACGGTGAGGGAATCAGATATTATTTAATGTTAAGATATAAGATTATGAAAAACATCTTTTTCTCATTTAAGTATGCTGAGACTTATAAACCAAATGAAAAATTTTTGAGTTCAGGGAATAACAGAATTAACGGAAATGTAGATAATAGAATAAATTTTCAAGTTGATGTAAATCTTTAAAAAAATTTATATCAAACAATTCTTAACTCAGAGTTTAATGAAAAAAAGTGAAGCTTTGATATATTAATCTTAAATTCCTCTGTTTTATCTTTTTGAACTTTTACAAATCCATCTAAATCTGCAACTACATTTTGATTTTCAAATGTGAAATAGACTAATGTTTGATTTCCCAAAGGTTCAATTAAATCAGGTACTGTTTTAATACTAATTATTTCATCTTCATCTGATTGTTGATTTAATTGAATATTTTCTGGTCTAATTCCTAACCATATATCCTGATTAGACTCACTAATCAAAAAGTTATTAAATTTATTAGGGACAATGAACTTTAATCTTTTTTGGTAGCTTTCAAAATATAGTTCACCTTGTTCTGCGATAAGTTTGCCTTTAATAAAATTCATAGGAGGACTTCCAATAAAACTAGCAACAAATTTATTTACTGGCTTATTATAAAGATTAAGAGGAGTATCAATTTGTTGAACTGTTCCATCTTTCATTACAACAATTTTATCCCCCATTGTCATAGCTTCAACTTGGTCGTGTGTTACGTAAACCATAGTTGCACCAAGATCCTTATGTAATTTTGAAATTTCTGTTCGCATTTGCACACGTAATTTTGCATCAAGATTACTAAGTGGTTCATCGAATAAAAACACTTTTGGGTTTCTAACAATAGCTCTTCCAACTGCAACTCTCTGTCTTTGACCACCTGATAATGCTTTAGGTTTTCGGTTAAGGTAGTTTTCTAATCCAAGTATTCTTGCTGCATCATTAACTCTTCTTTCAATTTCTTCTTTAGGAAGTTTTCTTAACTTTAATCCAAATGCAATATTCTCATATACTGTCATATGCGGATACAGAGCATAATTCTGAAATACCATTGCGATATCTCGATCTTTTGGTGGCAGACTATTAATAATTTTACCATCTATTAGAATTTCACCTTCTGAAATTTCTTCCAAGCCTGCTATCATTCTAAGAGTTGTAGTTTTACCACATCCAGAGGGTCCAACTAAAACTACAAACTCTTTATCTTTTATTTCGATATTAACATTGTCAACAGCTTTAGTCCCATCATCATAAATTTTGGAAACTTTTTTTAAAATTACCTCAGCCATAAAAACTCCTAAGGATTTTGGTTATTCTCAACTATCTGATAATACCATTCATATATTGGAATTGTAATAGGAAAAGCAGCTATTTTACCTCCAAAACCTATTAATTTGTATGTAAACATATTTAATGAGTTCAACTGAATTTTATTAAGTAATTCATTATTTATTTCAACACCATATTTTCGGGCAAGTAAAACTGTGTTTTTGTTTATGAGTTCATTTATTTTAGTTAATGATAATTTCATTTTAACATATTCTTTTGTTTCAGTCCCAGAATTAAATAGTAATGTTTTAACTTCTTTTTTATCTAAAAGTTTTATTATAGAATATCCATCTTTTACTTTTATTGGACCATAGATTTCACCAATATTAAGCTTAGAAGCAATCTTTCCTATTTCGCCACCCATTTCTGCTACAAAATAACCCCATTCACCATTACTTGATTTAGTATAATCTCGTTGATTGTATTTTTTTGCTAAATCTACAAAATCAGTTCCTTTAGATAATTCCTCTAGTACATTAGCAATTACATCAAGGTCTGTATTAAATATTTCAAGAATATTTACCTGAGTTGTAGATAAAGAGTTGGAATTATGCTTGGATAAATAAGATTCAATTTCATCTTCATTTATAAAAACGGAATCATTAAATGATTGTAACATTATCTCAGAAAGGTAATAATCACGCCATATTTCAATGTCTTTTTTAACAGATGGCAATTCGTTTAATTTTAGTTTATAACCTTCTAAAGCAATGAGATTATCCTCGATAAATTGTTTTGTTGCATTACTTAAAGTTTGCCTTATAATATTTCTTTCACATTTTGGAAACTTTACTTTTTGATATAATAAATAATAAATGAAATCTTCTAGAGTTAAAATATATCCATCCAAATCAACAAATTTTTTTGACAGTTCAAATGAATTTATTTTCTTTAATGTTAAAAGTACATCTGTTGCTAAAAGTTCAAGTTCATTGTATTTATTATTATTTGATGTTCTATTCTCTAAATTGCGATATAATGAATCTGTTAGAATATTAAACAAATCTTTATCTGCAAAAAATTTTTTCCCACTTAACAAACTATCTAAATAAGTATTAGCAATTTTATTTCTTTTTCTTTCCTTCAATAAATATAAAACTTTGTTCTTTGTTTCTTCTGTGTTTTTAATAAACGAAGAATCTATTTCTTCATTAACAAGTTTGAAAATATACCAGTAATCATTTTCTTTAATTGGTTGAGTTATTTCAGAAATTGATAAATTAAATAATAAATCTTCAATTAGTTCATTGTTCAACGTTGCTAATTTTATTTGAATGTTTTTTTTAAAAATTAAATCGTTGGAATAAAGAGAAGCCAAAGAATCTAATGATTTTCCATTAAACAATTCAGAATTAATTAAAAAAATTATATTACTATCTTTAGTTGTAATAAAATCAACGTATAAAATTCTTGAGATTCTTAATAATCCTTTAGAAATTTCCTCTTGAGTTAAAATAATTTTCGATTCAACTTCCTTTTTGAATAACTCATCTTTTATAAAAAGTTTCTCTAAAGTCTTCAACGAATTTTTGACAAAATCTAAAGTATCAATTCTTTTCTCAAGTCCTTCTAATGCCCATAATTTTTCTGCTATCAAAGAATACAGAAACTGTTTTCGTAATGTATCTTGGTTATCACTCGAATAATTCAAGTGAGGCATAAATTCATATCTATTTCGGAACTCTTCAACAGTTATTATCTGACTACCGATTTTAGCGAGTGGATATGAGTCATCTTGAGAAAAAGTATTGTTGAAGAATAAAGAAAATATTATAAGTTGAGTTAAAACCAATTGAAGATTTATATGATTTTTCAAATCAATTTTAATAGGAAAGATATTTAATAATTTTATTGTCATTCTTTAACACTTCCCATCATTATACCTTTCATATAGTATTTCTGTAAGGCAAGAAACACAATTATAACTGGTAAAATAGTAACAACTGAACCAGCCATCATAAGCTCAGGGTCTTTTGTGTGTTCAAGCATCAGATTAGCAAGAGCAACAGGCAAAGTGTACATTGAATCATCCGTCATTACAATCAATGGCCATAGAAAATCATTCCAAGTACCTAAAAAAGTAAATATTGCCAAGGTTGCCAAAACTGGAGTTAATAATGGTAAAATTATTTTTTTGTAAATCAGAAAATCACTTGCTCCATCAATTCGGGCAGCTTCAATAAGACTATCAGGGATTGAAATGCAGTATTGCCTGATAAGAAATATTCCAAAAATATTTGCAAGTCCCGGAATAATTATAGCCATATAGGTATTTATAAAACCCATCCACTTTAACATTAAGAATAATGGAAGCATAGTAACTTGTGCAGGAATAACCATCGAACTAATCAGTAAATTGAAAAGTTTATCTTTACCTTTAAACTTATATTTTGCAAATGCATATCCAGCCATTGAATTGAATGTAAGTGAAATAAAGGTTACTAAAATTGAAAGGATTAGACTGTTTAAAAAATTACGAGCAATGCTCAATCTTTCAAGAAGTCTTTCGTATTGAATAAGCGTAAATTGGTCAGGAATAAATCGTGGTGGAAAAACACTTGCGTGCCCATCAAACATAAATGAAGCAGAAATCATCCATATAAATGGAATCAGAGTAATGACAGCAATAAATATCAGTATAATATGAAGTATTAATTTTTTCATAGTCCTATTTATTAAACTTTTGAATTCTGAATTGAATAATTGTTCCGATAAAAATTATTATAAAAAGAACAAAAGCAATTGAAGCCGAGTAACCCATATTCCACCAACGGAAACCTTCTTGATACATATATTGAACTATACTCAAAGTTTTATTTAACGGTCCACCTTGTGTCATAACATAAGGCTCAGCAAACAGTTGGAAATAACCAATCATAGTTATAATACTTACTAAAATTGTCGTTGGGGCAAGCATAGGTAATGTAATAAATCTGAATTTTTGGAAAGCATTAGCACCTTCGATATCTGCTGCTTCATATAGTTCTTCAGGAATGTTCTGAAGACCTGCGATAAATATTATCATATTGTAACCGAAATTTTTCCACACAGCAAGAATAATTATTGAGGGCATAGCCCAGAAAGGGTCGCCAAGCCAGTCAATTGGATTTATCCCTATTAACCCTAAAAAGAAATTAAGAATTCCAAAATTAGGATGATAAATAAATCTCCAAACTATTGCTACTGCTACTAAAGTGGTAACAACTGGTAGAAAATATGCTAATCTAAAAAGTGATTTGAATTTTGTAAGTTTAGAATTAAGAAGTAATGCAGCAGATAGAGAAACTGCTATTGATAAAGGACCTGCTACCACGACAAAATAAAAAGTATTTTTTAATGCCGTCCAGAACAATTCATCACTTAGTAACTTAATATAATTATCAAATCCAATAAACCTTAAAGTTGAGAAATCACCGAGAGTATAGATATCAAAGTCTGTAAAACTAATAACGAATGCAGCAATTACAGGAATGAAGAAGAAAATTAAAATTGCACTGATTGCTGGTGCAAGAAAGAGTAAGGCTATTTTACTGTTAGATTTCATTTTATTTAGCTCTAAATGTCATCCATCTTCTTTTTTCAAGAATTCTGTCGGTATCTTCATCAAGTTTTTTCAATGCTTCTTCAGTTGTCATAACACCTCTTGCTGCGAACTCAGCGTATTGTTGTAATTTAGAAAATACTATTTGTTCCCATTCAGGTATTTTAGGAGCTGAGATAACGTTTTGCAACTGTTGATAAAAAGCTTTCATATAAATATCGTTAGCAAGAGAAGAATCTTTCCAAGCCTCAATTACTGAAGGCAAATTATTTGTTACGTCATAAACTTTTAATTGTATTTGTGGTTCAGAGAGAAATTCAATTAATTTCCAACATTCATCTTTGTGTTTTGAATTTCTGAATATGACTAAGCTTGAACCACCAGCAAGTGATAATCCCGGATATTCGTTTTTATGCCCTGGCATAGGAGCAGTAGCCCATTTATCAGCGAGATTGCCGGTCATCCATTTTTTGAATTCAGGAATATTCCAAGGACCCGATAAATAAATTGAAATATATTCCTCTGCCATAGCCTGATAAACATTAGTAACCTGCATCATTCCAAATGGAGTAAGTTTCTCCTTGTGAAATCTGATTAGATAGTCAAATGCTTCTTTGAATTCTTTAGAACTGAAATTTCCTCGTGTATCTTTTTCTTTTAATAATTTGGCTCTTGCTTGGAGTCCAAAAATTATAAATGAATTCCATTCGTTTGTGGGAATGAAGATTGGATACTTTTCTGCCCCTTTATCAAGTTCTTTAACCTTTTTACACAACAAATAAAGTTCATCCCAATTTTTGGGTGGTTGATTAAATCCTGCTCTTTCAAAAACATCTTTTCTATAGAACATTAGTCTTGTATCAACATACCAAGGAATTCCAAATATTTGATTGTTAATAATGTTTGTTTCCCATACTCCAGGGAAAAAATATTCAGGTTTAACAACAGACGATTTCTTAACAAATCCCGTTAAATCTACTATTGCATTTAAAGATGAAAACTGTGGAATCCAAGTATTACCAAGCTGACAAATATCAGGTGTATTATCGCTTGCAAAGGCAGTAATTAATTTTTCTTGAGCAGCAGTCCATGGAATTTGTTGGACTTTTACTTTTATGTTAGGATTTCTCTTTTCAAATTCAGGTAGGATTTTAGAAACTTGTTCTGCTTCACTTCCCATTGCCCAGAATTTAATTTCAATAACATCTGATTGTCTATTACTGCATCCAAAGATGATTACAAATGATATGTAGAGAAATATTTTTTTAATAGCAGAAAAAAACATTATCATTTTACTAAAATCATCTTTTTAATTTCTCTTTTATTACTTGTTTTTAATTCATAAAAATATATTCCTGAAGGTAAAGAATCAGAATTAAAAGTAAATTTATGAAAACCTTCTGGGAGATAATCATCAAATAATAATTTGATTTCTTGACCAAGTATATTGGATACTTTTAGTTTGACTCTTTCATTTTTACTTAAATGAAAGATTAAATTTGTACTTGAATTAAAAGGATTGGGATAATTCTGATACAAAATAGTAGAATCAAAGGAGTTCTGTAAATCTGATTCAATATTAAGCAAAGTTGGAAAGACTTTCTCTGAAGCTCTTTGATAAAGCAATCTATGTCCTAAGTTATTAAGATGGACTCCATCTCCCGAGTTGAATTGCGAAATGATAAAACCATTAGATTGAGCTAATCCATTCCAGAAATCAATAGAATAATTTAAATATCTTGTAAAACTTGAATCTAAAAATGCAAATAACAGACTCATTTGAGATTGGTTAGTAAAATTTCTTGGCTGGGCTGAACAAATCCAAATTTTAATATTGTTTCGATTAGCAATTGCAATAAGAGTATCAAAATTTGATATAGTTTCATTGATTGAATAATTATAAGCGGCATCATTTGTTGGTAAGTTTACAATGATTGTTTTGGGATCAAATTCCAAAGCATAAGTAATATTATTAAATGGTTTAGGAAGTGGACGACCAGCAGGAGGAATAAAATTCGAGGGCATTACATCGTAAGTTGAATATCCACCAACTGCAAGATTAATTACCTTGTAAGTAGTATCAATCAAATTGAGATTATATCTGAATCTATTAACCCAAGCAGAGTCAATTGGATTTGCACCTGCACCAGCAGCAGTTGAGGAACCAAGTACGACAATAAATTTATGTAAAGTGGGATTTCCTCCAGTCATTCTAACTTCATCAATAAATAGTGTATTTGTAATATTATCAGTAACATTCTGTCCAAAGAAAATAGTTTTAATTTTAGTTAAATCTGCTTGACCCGGATTATTTATAAATGCTTGAATAGGTACGCGAATTTTAGTCCAGGTATTTGCAGAGATATTACCTTGATAATTTGATAGATTTATTTTAGCCGTTTTTATATTGGATATATCTTCAAGATAAATAACAGGTAAGTTTGAAGAAGAAATAGAATTAGGACTATAAACCCAAAAAGAAAGAGAGTCTTTAATAGTTATATCCCTACCAGGCCAACCCGGAGCCGCAATCGCAGCACCCCAATCCCCTCCACTTCTTGAAGTCCATCTAAGTTTTAGTGAATTTCTCCCTAAGTAAAATGTATCAACACTTACAGGGAATTTATCATTATTAACCCTAAGAAGTTCGCTTGGAGAATTTACAAAAAGCCAACTTGGATCATAGAATGTATTGTTTTCGCTATCAGTAAAAAAGATGTAATCTTGAGATAGAATCACTGAATTAAATATTAATATTATCAGAAATAATTTTTTATTATTGATTTTCATAATAACCAAATATCCTTTTAATCATTTGACTAAAACCATCTTCTTTGTTTGAAGAAATTCGCCTACTTGTATTTTATAAAAATATACACCACTTGATAAAGGTTTGGACATATTTCTTAATTGTTCTACGTTAAACTCAATTTCATTATTTCCAGCCTCTCTAAATTCATCAATCAAAGTGGCAATTTCATTCCCAATTAGATCATAAATTTTTATAGTTGTATGACCACTAATTGGAGATTGCCAACTTATTTTAGTAGATGGGTTAAACGGATTTGGGTAATTCTGATGAAGCTCAAATTGATTAAGTACATTTGAACTTTCATTTACTGAGGTAGTAGTATCAGGGACAAAACCAATTGAATTTAATGCTTGTTGAATCTCAGGATTTGCCATAAATTTATTCCATAATAAACCACTGCGATAATTTTCAATCATAACAATAATTGGTCCTTGATCAATAGCTAAGTAACTATTAGCAAACCAATTTTGAGTCGGATTAAATGCATCTTTGAAACCATATTCACCCCAAAGATTAGAATAATAAGTCCGATATAAATGTTTTATAACAGCAATAGATTCATTCGGTGTATATGGTAAAGAAGATAAGGCTGCAGTTGGTGCAATTGTTCCGTTATCGTTCGTAGGTTCGTGAACGCCGTAACCAGTAGGGTCGTCGCTTGCAGTCAAACCCCAGCAATTCTCATTATATCCAACAAAACCCCTCGGATTGTGAATGCTATAAGCTCTGTGGATTAAAGTTATGTTTCTGTTGTTGATAAAATAGTTACAGAACATATCTTTTTTATTTCTTGGATCAAATCCCAAATAAGAATAATGAGAAAAGAATAATGGACCGCCATAATCCCAACCGACAAAAATTCTGTAACCATAAAATGTTTTATTATTTACATAAAAAGGAGAGCTTGCCCATCCATATCTGTAGCAAGAAGAAGGAATCGGATAAGTAGGACTTGCAATAGCTAAAATATAAGCTATTTTACTTTCACTCGGTCCCATAACTTGCAAGTTCATCTGCCAACCGTAATTTGGGGACCAGTGCCAATAAAGATGATTACTATAAGAAAATCTGCGATAAAAATTCCAATTGACTCCGTGCCATATTTGTGTAATGCGATTTCTAATTTGTACTTCTATAGAATCTTGTCCATCAAAATATTGTCGAGCTGCTAATAATCCTTGAATCATAAATGCAGTTTCGACTAAATCACCGCCATCATCATATTGACTGAAAGGAATCGTCTGCCCTGTAGAACCATTCATCCAATGAGGGAAAGCACCTTGAAATTTTTGTGCTTGGTTTGCAAGAAAATTTACAATCTTTAACATTCTCTTTTTTACTAAATCTCTACTTTTAAAGCCTCTTTCAGCTCCAACTAATAAAGCCATAACTCCAAATCCAGAACCTCCAATTGTTACTACATCTCCCGAACCTGTTCTCTCTCGAGCTAAACCAGAAACAGGATGCGCAAAATCCCAAAAATACCTGAATGTGGCTCTCTGAGTCATATCGAGAAATTCTTCATCGCTCATTGTGTGAGTTGTTGCTACAACGCTGTCGCTTCTTGGAGATTCATTTCCACTAAGATCAACAGCACTAACTCTTAGTGTTAAAGTGTAATTTAAAGGAAGATTACTTAATATGAGATAACTTCGCTCTTTTGGGACAGTAGTCCAATAATACCACTGATTGTTCATTTTTCTATAAACTTTGTATCCAGATAAATCTGGTTCTTCATTATCCCACCAAACTAAATCTATGTGTCTTTCGTAACCAAATGCTTGAACATTTCTAGGAGTTATAGGAGGTATTGTATCTGTTTGTGAAAGAATAAAGTTTGATAATAATGCCAATAAAAATAAAATCATTTTTTTCAATTCATTCTCTCCTTGATTATTTTATATGAAAATGGTTTTATTGCATAAGATTTGTTTTTGTGGATAAAAGTTTTCTTTTCATTATGATAATTCAAAATAAAGAGATATTTAAATTTCTTACCATATCTTACATTAATTTGTAATTCATTATCATTAAGTTTTGCAATTTTTCTTATTCCGTTTGATTGAAGGATTTTATCGTAAATTTCAAGGTGTTCGTCAGAAGTATAGCCTATCGTAAAACCAAGAATCGTAACCTTTCCATTACCTATTCTTTTTGAAATAGCACATACTTTTTTGTCTTCTGTATATGCTAAAACATCAACATCATTTTCATAGAAAATATATTTTTCTCTAAAGTTTGAAAATACATCATCAATATTCATAAAATTTACAAGATGCTCTGATGTTTCAATATTATAATTTATATCAAGTTTTTCAGAGAAAAGATTACAATTATTTAAATAAAGATTAAAACGAGGTATTGCAGGGAATATAACTAAATTGCCTCCATTTAATACATATTCAGCTAAAAATTCTTGAGTTTTCTCGTCCATAAATTCTGTGGAAACTACCCATAACTGTTTGAATTTTTTAATGATGTTAATATCTCTATCCTCAAGATTGACAATATCATAATTGTAATTCAATGTTTGAAGACTTCTCAACAATCCATTAAAAAATATTTCTTCACGAATAAACCTTGGATCCAAATACAATCCAAGTTCATTCACATCTAATCTTTTTTCTTTTAATAATTGTGAAGTTGTTAATTCTGTATAGAAATATGGAAGATAAATACCAACTGCTATATCAGATTTCGTTTTGCTCTGAACTAACTCACTTTCATTTTTTCTTATAAATGAATTTACTTTTTTTATAGAATCGTATAACTGATTTTTATTAGCACGATTATCCAAAGCAGTTTGAAAGTAAAAAGTTTTTCCATAGTAACCTTTACCTTTAGGATTCACTCCTTGAGAGAACATATAGTAATTGAACCCCTTCATTCCGTGAGCTAAAGAGGCAACGTAAAAAGTTTCCAAATCATTTGCATAAGATTTTACGTGGTGCTCCCGAGTTCCTGCTTGGAATTCAGCTGCCCAAATTGGTGCATTTGGTTGCATAGCTTCAAGTATTTTATTACAAGCTAAATCACTATGAGCATTTCTGAATGAAACAAACTCAGGAATATGATCAAGACCAAAAATTATATCGGGATGACTCTTCATTATTTCTGTATATGTGCTAATAAGCATTGGCAATTCTGATGCATTGCCATAAATCCAACCCGGAATATTATGCGTAAGTTGAATTTCTATTCCATAACTTCTGATTTTGTTTTTGAGTAAAGAAATATATTCATTGAAATAATGTCTGAAGAATAGATGAAAATCATAGTATGCACAATAATCTGATTTGGTTTTAATTTTCCCCGAAGGAGTTTTTACTTCATCAAAATTTGAATAAGATGTTGAATAAGTGAAATTTAGTTCTTCGATGCTTTTATATTTCTTTTTCAGAAATTCATTAAACATTTTCTGAACTTTCGGATTATAGTCAACTTTCCCAGATAACCATTGAAAAACCCCAATCTCATTACAGACTTGCATCATTGA
The DNA here is from genome assembly GCA_025056745.1 of Ignavibacterium sp. GTDB lineage: Bacteria > Bacteroidota > Ignavibacteria > Ignavibacteriales > Ignavibacteriaceae > Ignavibacterium. The sequence goes on along the minus strand of JANWVQ010000113.1, from coordinate 1,424 downwards.
AATGGGTCCGTCATACTTAATTTGATATGAATTTATTATTGGTAATACTTTATCAAACCATTTGAATGCATATTGAAGAAATTCATCAGACATATATGAAACTAAATCGTGAGAAATAATATTTCCTGATTCATCGAGTGCAAAAGCATTCTTACTAAGTTTCTTTAGAAGCCAAGATGGAAGACCTTGATTTTTATATTCCGCCAAGATGTAAGGTCCAGGTTTTACAATCATTTCAAGTTTTTCTTTTTTGCACAGTTCAATAAACTGAATAAGATTTCTTGCCGGTTCAGTCTTGCCTTCAAAATCAAATTTACCTTCTTCTATTTCGTGCCAGTCCCAAGGAATATAAGTTGAAACTGTGTCTGCTCCGCTTTCTTTCAAAAGTCTGAGATGTTTTTTCCAATATTTAGGATTTATTCTGAAATAATGTATTTCACCTGAAATAAGAAATTTTACTTTGCCATTTTTTGTAAAATAATTTTTTATTGTGTCCATACTGAATTTCAATTATAGATTATTTCAATTTGAGATGGGAATTCATTTAAATATATTTCTTTATTATTGAAATTATTTGAATCTCTTCCATTTACAATTACTTTGTTTATCTGATAATCTTTATAAAAATTTTTAATTATAATTCTATTTGAAGGTAATTCCAAGTCTCCATAAACTTTAATAAATATTTTTTTATTATCTTTTTTTATACTAAATGAGAGTTTTCCATAATATGTAAATAAATTTTCTATAGATATTCCTTGCTCTGAATCTAACCAGTTAATTGGAATTCCAGAGCCTATCACTAAAGAAGAATCAGATTCATCTTCATAAACAAACATTGCACGAACAGCATTTATGAAATCCGAACCTACCCAAGTATGCGGCATATCTCCAATAAAACCGGGAAATCTTTTATTTTTCCAAACAACTTCAGCCCAATGATTCCAACCAGATGGTCTTTGGTCATTCAGGAAAAAATTGATCAGTTCGTGTGCTCGATCAGGTTGATCAAGAAATATGAAAGAACCAATAACTCTGTTTTCGTAAGGAGTGTAATTAATCCATTCTAACTGCCCATTTCTTCTTTTTTCAAAGAAATCATAGTACCTATCGAATGTATTATTCAGATATGGTTGAGGTAAATTATTTTTTTCATTTACAGGATACAGCGCAATGGTGGTTGATGTTGCGTCAAAGTCTCCAAGTTCAACACAACCAGGAATGTAATCAATTTTTCGTGTTTTGATAGCGAGTTGCAAAGAGTTATACAAATTAGTTCTGAACTGATCTCTTAAATTTTTAATCCTTTCATATTCTTTTTCGTCTCCAATGATTTTGAAAATTTCAGTAGCGTCTTTTAATCCTCTTAGTGCGAATAAATTATCCCAATAAGAGTGCATTGGTTTTGCGGAATAACCTTCGTG
>JANWVQ010000093.1 GCA_025056745.1 Ignavibacterium sp. | reverse complement strand
GTAGAATTTATAATTTATAATGTAGAATGTAGAATTATTTTTCTATACACATTGAACATACAACACTTAAAACTTAACATTAAACATTATCCGTTCTAATCCGTCGTATCCGTCAAATCCGTGTTCTATTCAACTAAAAATTAACAATGAACAATTAACAATTTCAATATTACAGTCATTGACCATTCAACACTCAAAACTTAAAACTAACAGAAATGGAACACAGATGACACAGATTAAACTGATTTTCACAGATTTTTATTTTAACATTTAACACTCAACATTAAAAATTTCCTTCGTCAATCCGTGTTCTATTGTTTTTCCTTTTCTGATATTATAAAAACAAACTCACCTTTAATCTTATTCTTGGGTATCATTTTAATTAATTCATCAGGATATCCTCGCCACACATCTTCAAATTTCTTTGTTAATTCTTTACAAACTATAATATATCTATCAGGCATAAATTTCTTAAGTTCAAGAAGTAATTTTTCAACACGATAAACTGATTCATAGACTATAATTGTTTGTTTCTCTGAAGCAAGTTCTTTTAGTTTTTTCTCTCTACCTTTTTTTTGTGGAAGAAAACCTTCGAAAATGAATGAATTTATTTTTAATCCTGATACTACCAAAGCAGAAAGTAAAGCAGAAGCACCTGGGACAGGAATAATATCAATACCACTTTTTAAACATTCTGAAATAAAAACAGAACCAGGGTCTGATATAGCTGGTGTTCCTGCATCACTGATAAGAGAAACATTTTTGACTGATTTAATCCTTTCAATCAAATATTTGATTTTATCTTTTTCATTAAACGCATTCAACGATACTAAATCTTTTTTGATTTCATATTGCTTTAATAGAATTGAACTTATTCTTGTATCTTCACAGATAATGAAGTCAGAGTTTTTCAAAGTCTTAATTGCTCTGAAAGAAATATCCTCAAGATTACCAATCGAAGTGCTTACAATAAATAATTTCATCTTTATAAAACGCAAACGGCTCTCAAAATCAGAGAGCCGCTTAACGTGCAAGTAGTTTAATAAATTGTTATTTGTTACGACATAAATTTCAAAACTTTTCTGATAATTTCCAAACCTTCTTTTATTTCATCTTCATTGATTGTTAAAGGTGGACGGAAACGAATTGATTTCTCTCCACAACCAAGAATCAATAATTTGTTATCATAACACAAATCCCTGAATCTATTCCGTTCTTCCGGACTTTTGAAATCAAACGAACACATCAATCCTAACCCTCGCGTATTAGAAATTACATCAGGGAATTCACTTTGTAATTCTAATAAACCATTTAATAGAAATTCTCCAACAATTCTGGCATTCTCAACTAAGTTATCATTTTTTATTACATCAAGAATAAATTTTGACCTGACCATATCAGTTAAATCTCCGCCCCAGGTTGAATTTATTCTGCTTGAAACCTTGAAAACATTATCTTCAATTTCATCAACTCTATCAGAAGCCATTATTCCACATACCTGAGATTTTTTACCAAAAGCAATTATATCAGGTTTTACAAAATGCTCATAAGCCCAGAACTTTCCGGTAAGTCCAAATCCAGTCTGAACTTCATCGAATATTAACATAATCTCATTTTCATCCGAAATTTCTCTTAGTTTAATCAAGAACTCTTTTCTGAAAAAATGGTCTCCACCTTCAGCCTGAATTGGTTCAATTATTATTGCAGCAATATCATCTGGATTATTTTTGATTGAAAGATAAATTTCATCAATAGCCTGATTTTCTAATTTTATAACCTCATCTAAATTTTCTTCTAATGGAAATTTTATTTTCGGATTGATAATTCTTGGCCAATTGAATTTTGGAAACCATTTAATTTTAGTAATGTCAGTATTTGTAAGAGACAAAGCATAACCACTTCTGCCGTGAAAAGCTTCTTTGAAATGAATAACCTGAAAACCTTTTTCTTCTTTATAACCTTTTTGAAAATTTTTCTGCACTTTCCAATCGAAAGCAACTTTCAAAGCGTTTTCAACTGCGAGAGTTCCTCCACTTATAAAAAACAAATGCTTCATAAAATCAGGTTTTGCTACATCAGCAAATGTCTGCACGAAATCTGCCATATAAGTTGTATAGATATCAGAGTTCGAGGGTTTATTTACACTCACAAAGCCTAAAGTATTTTGTATTTCTTCATTAGAAAGATATGGATGATTAAGACCAATAGGATTAGATGCAAAGAAAGTAAAAAAATCTAAATAAGTATCACCATTTCTTTCATCGACTAATCTTACACCCTGACTTCTCGATAAATCAAGAATAATATCATAACCATCAGCTAAAATATATCTTGATAATAGATTTTTAACATCATTAGGTTGAATTTTTGGTTTATAGGTCATATTGATATTTAATATATCGTTCATAAAAATACCTCCAAAGATTAATGAAAAAATTGAAAGTTGATTAGGTAGGAATAATGGAAATTAAAAAACGTTCTCGAAGTTAGAAACGAAATAACTTCTGAGAGAAATGGACGATATTTTATGATTTTGTAACATATCTGGTGCAAATTTATTATCGAGAACGAATAAATTCAAAGTTAAAAATCACAAAAAGATATTAACAATTCGTTAGTTAAAAGTTAAGAAAGGTTTATTTATTCTTGGCATACTTTAAATTTTCTAAAAACGTTAAAAAATACGATTTTCAAGATTAGAAGTCATACCGATGTAACGCTTATTATCTTTTTTGCTAAGAAGTATGTAAACAAAGAAAGGCATAGATTTTTATTGTTTTGAGGCGCCGGTCGGATTCGAACCGACGAATAGAAGTTTTGCAGACTTCCGCCTTAGACCACTTGGCTACAGCGCCTTAAAAAATAAAATCCACTTTGAAGTGGATTTTATTTTTGAGCGGGAAACGGGACTCGAACCCGCGACATCAACCTTGGCAAGGTTGCGCTCTACCAACTGAGCTATTCCCGCATAATCAAAATTTAATGAACATAATTAAAAAAACAGTTGAGTAGATTATTTAATCGACATCAACCTTGGTCCCACTGGGACGCTCTACCAACTGAGCTATTCCCGCATAATCAAAATT
>JANWVQ010000144.1 GCA_025056745.1 Ignavibacterium sp. | reverse complement strand
TAGGGCTCTTAGCTCATCCGTTAGCTAACGGAGGTTAGAGCGTCTGTGAGAAAAAAAAATCTTAAAAATAATTTTGGTTTAGGGCTCTTAGCTCAGTTGGTTAGAGCGTCTGCTTGACGTGCAGAAGGTCAAAGGTTCGAGTCCTTTAGAGCCCACAGAGTAGAGATTGATGATTTGTTGAATGGATGATTGATTTGTTGATTGAATGAATTTGTGATTGAATGTTTGGCTTTAAAAATATTGGTTTTATTATTAAATACTTAAATATTTCTATTTAATTCCCGCTTAGGCGGGAAAATTTTTATTTGAAATTATTATGGATAAGGTAAAAATTAAATTTCCTGACGGAAGTATAAAGGAATTTGATAAAGGAGTTACTGGTTTTGAAATAGCTGAATCTATTTCAAAACGACTATTGGAAGATGCACTCGGAATAAAAATTAATGGAGTGTTAAAAGAATTATATACTCCAATTACAGAAGATTCCTCTGTAGAGATTGTGACCTTCGAGAATGATGAAGGCAGAGAAATGTATTGGCATTCATCATCACATTTAATGGCACACGCTATTCAATCTCTACACCCGGAAGCCAAATTTGGTGTAGGTCCTGCAATCGAAAATGGCTTCTATTATGATTTTGATATTGACACAAAATTGTCAGAAGAGGACTTGAAGAAAATCGAAGAGAAAATGGTTGAACTTGCCCAGAAAGGACAAAAGTTTGAGAGAGTTGAATTATCAAAAAATGAAGCCATTGATTTATTCAAAAAGAAAAATGATCCTTATAAACTTGAAATTTTAAGTGAAATTGATGAAAATTTAGAAACCATAAGCATTTATAATGAAGGTGATTTCACTGATCTTTGCACTGGACCTCATTTGCCAGATACATCAAAAATTAAATATATAAAGTTACTATCTGTTTCTGGTTCATATTGGAGAGGCGATGAAAAGAATAAGCAACTTCAAAGAATTTACGGAATTTCTTTCCCTAAGAAGAAGTTGCTTGATGAATATTTACAAAAATTAGAAGAGGCTAAAAAAAGAGATCACAGAAAACTTGGTAAAGAACTTGAAATATTCTTGATAAGTAATACTATTGGTTCCGGTTTGCCAATTTGGTTACCAAAAGGTGCTGTAATTCGCGAAACACTCGAAAATTATCTCAAGGAGGAACAAAGAAAAAGGGGCTATCTTCCAGTAGTAACACCACATATCGGTAATATCAATTTATATAAAACAAGCGGACACTATCCATACTATAAAGATAGTCAATTTCCAGTATTATCATTAGAAGAAGGGAAAGAGGAATATTTATTAAAGCCAATGAACTGTCCTCATCATTTCTTTATTTATGCATCAAAACCAAGAAGCTATAAAGATTTACCAATTAGATTGGCTGAGTTTGGAACAGTTTATAGATATGAGCAATCTGGAGAATTAAATGGATTAACAAGAGTCAGATGTTTCTCAGTAGATGATTCTCATATTTTCGTTAGGCAAGATCAATTAAAAGATGAAGTTTGTAATGTGATTGAGTTAATTCAAGTTGTTTTCAATCAAATGGGTTTTAAGGAATTTACAACTCAACTTTCTTTTCGAGATGATAATTTAGAAAAATACGGTGGGGATATTTCATTATGGGATAAAGCTCAAGCAGAAATCAAAGAAGCTGCTGATACAATGGGACTTGATTATAAAATTGAGGAAGGTGAAGCCGCATTTTATGGCCCCAAAATAGACTTTATGGTTAAAGATGCGTTAGGTAGAAAATGGCAGTTGGGGACTGTCCAAATTGATTATGTAATGCCTGAAAGATTTAATCTTGAATATATTGGTAGTGATGGACAAAAACACAGACCGGTTGTAATTCACCGTGCACCTTTTGGATCTTTAGAAAGGTTTATTGGAGTTTTAATTGAACATTACGCAGGTGAATTTCCTCTATGGTTAGCACCAACTCAAGTAGTAGTAATTCCTATTTCCCAGAATTATCTTGACTATGCTAATGAAGTATATAATCTTCTTAAAGAAAAAAATATTCGAGTTGAGTTGGATGATAGAAATGAGAAAGTTGGTTATAAGATTCGGGATTGGGAGACAAAAAAAGTTAAGTATATGGCAATAGTAGGAGAGAAAGAAAAATCTAATTCTACAATTTCGTTAAGACAGCATAGAGAAGGTGATAAAGGCTCTTTTGCAATATCAGAATTTATTGATAAAATTGTAGATGAAATTAAAAATAAGATTTAACAAATTAAGAGGTAAGTTATTTCAGATAAAATTAATGTTCGCGTAAATCAGGAAATAGTTGCTCCCAAAGTAAGAGTAATTGATTTTGATGGAACACAACTTGGAATTTATCCAATTAAAGACGCATTAAAAATTGCATCTGAAAGGCAGCTTGATTTAGTTGAAATTGCTCCTCAAGCTGATCCTCCAGTTTGCAAGATTATAGATTATGGAAAATATAAATATGAACAACAAAAGCGTGAAAAAATTCAGAAGAAAAATCAAGTAATATCTGTATTAAAAGAAATTCGGTTACATCCCAATACAGATATTCACGATTTTAATTTTAAGATTAAACACGCTGCAAATTTTATAGAAGAAGGAAATAAAGTTAAAGTAACGGTGATATTCAAAGGTAGAGAGCTAGCTTATACTGAGCAGGGTGAAGATTTAATTAAAAGATTCGTTGAAAATTTAAATGATATTGCAAAATTAGAAGTTCCTCCTAAAATGGAAGGAAGAAGTATGTCGGCAATTTTAGTCCCATTATCAAAAAAGAATAAAAAACAAAAGTAAGGTTAAACTATGCCAAAGATGAAAACTAACAAAGGTGCTGCAAAGACTTTCAAAAAAACAGCATCAGGAAGATTCAAAAGGAGAAAAGCTTACAGAAGCCACATTCTGACTTCTAAATCAAGAAAGAGAAAAAGAAATCTTAGGAAACCAACTCTCGTTTCAAAACCAGATGAAAAGAGAGTAAAAGTAATGATTCAATAAGAAGGAGATTAGTAGAAAATGCCAAGGTCTAAAAACAAAGTAGCTTCTCATAGAAGAAGAAAGAAAATCTTAAAACTTGCCAAAGGTTACTGGGGTGCGAGAGGTAATGTCTACACAATTGCTAAGAACGCAGTAGAAAAAGCTTTACTTCACGCATACAGAGATAGAAAACTAAAAAAAAGAGAATTCAGAAGCCTTTGGATCGTTCGTATTAATGCTGCAGCAAGGCAAAATGGAACAACTTACTCCAAATTAATGGGAGCTCTTCAAAAGAAAGGCATTGAAATCAACAGAAAAATTCTAGCTTCTTTAGCTGTTGAAAATCCTCAAGCCTTTTCTGAATTAGTTAAATTTAGTCAAAACTAATTTTTCCCCCTCAGAGAATATTCTTATATTAGCTCTCTGAGGGGTTTACTTTAAATTTTTTATTATTTGAAATTATGCAGGAAAACTTCAACCAAATTCAAAAAGAATTTGACAAAGACATTTCTCAGGTTAGCTCACTAAATGATATTGAGCAAATCAGAATAAAATATCTTTCACGTAATGGAATTATTTCTAATTTATTTGACAAATTAAGAGAGATCCCTAAAGAAAATAAACGAGAATTCGGCAAAAGTGTAAATGAACTGAGAGATTATATAACAAACATTTATGAAATCAAGAAAAAAGAAATTTTAAGTAAGTCTTCTCAGGAATCAAGTAAAATTGATTTAACATTACCAGCTAATCAAATTAAAATTGGTTCTAAACATATTTTAACCCAAACTCTTGAAGAAATAAAAGAAATATTTAAATCTCTTGGCTTCTCTGTCTTTGAAGGTCCTGAACTAGAGTCAGATTATTACAACTTTGAAGCACTAAATTTTCCTGATGACCATCCAGCCAGAGATATGCAAGATACTTTTTTCATAAGCAAAAAATTTTTATTAAGAACTCACACTTCCCCTGTTCAAATCAGAGTAATGGAAAAAAACAAACCTCCTGTCAGAGCAATTATGCCGGGAAGAGTTTATCGTAATGAAGCTATAAATGCGAGAAGTTATTGCACTTTTCAGCAAGTAGAGGGTTTATATGTTGATAAAGATGTAAACTTTTCTGAACTTAAAGGAACTCTTGTTTCATTTGCAAAACAATTTTATGGTAATGATTTAAAGTATCGTTTCCGACCAAGTTTCTTCCCTTTTACAGAACCAAGTGCAGAAATGGATATAACTTGTTTTCTATGCAAAGGAAAAGGATGCAAGGTTTGTAAAAATTCTGGATGGTTAGAAATTTTAGGTTGTGGAATGGTTGACCCAAATGTCTTCAAATATGTAAACTATGATCCTGAAGAATATCTCGGTTATGCTTTTGGAATGGGCATTGAACGAATTGCACTTTTGAAATATGGAATTAATGATATAAGAATATTCTTCGAAAATGATATCAGATTTTTAAGGCAATTTTAATTATGAAAGTTTCACTCAATTGGCTTAAAGAATACATTAATTTAGATGGAATCTCATTAAATGAGATAGTTGACAAGCTAACTATGGCTGGTCTTGAGGTTGAAGAGATAATTAATCAAAATGATATTTATAAAGATTTTTTAGTTGCTGAGGTTAAAGAAGTTATAAAACACCCTAATGCAGAAAAACTAAGTATTTGTAAAATCTTTGATGGAAAAAATATTCTTCAAGTTGTTTGTGGTGCACCAAATGTGGCGGTAAATCAAAAAGTAGTTTTTGCTCCAATTGGAGCAATAATACCTAATGGAAATTATGAAATCAAAAAAGCTAAGATAAGAGGAATCGAATCATTTGGGATGATATGTTCAGAAGATGAATTGCTATTAGGAAATGATAGTTCTGGAATTTTAGTCTTAAGTGATGATTTAATTGTTGGATCAAAAGTCACAGAATCCTTGAATCTTAATGATGTAATCCTTGAAATATCAATAACTCCAAATCGTCCAGATGCATTATCTCACATCGGTGTAGCAAGAGATTTGTCAGCAATTTTTAATCGTGAATTGAAAATTCCTTCTATAAGTCTTGTTGAAGATGAAAAATCTATTTTTGATTATGCTTCTGTTGAAGTCGAGGATATTAATAACTGTCCAAGATACTCAGCAAAAGTTATCTTAAATGTTGAAGTCAAAGAATCTCCAAGTTGGTTACAGCAAAAATTAAAAGCTGTAGGTTTAAGACCAATAAATAACATCGTTGATGTTACAAATTTTGTTCTTTATGAAATTGGTCAACCCCTTCACGCTTTTGATTTGGACCTATTAAATGACAAAAAGATTGTCGTTAGAATTATTTCAAAAAATACTGAATTCGTTACATTAGACTCTAAAAAAAGAGAGCTACCAGCCGGAACACTTATGATTTGTGATTCGCAAAGAGAAGTAGCAATAGCTGGAATTATGGGTGGTGAGAACAGTGAAATAAATTTTAATACAAAAAACATCTTAATTGAAAGTGCTTACTTTAATCCTTCTAAAATCCGAAGAACTTCCAAACTTCTTCAACTTCAAACTGATTCATCTTACAGATTTGAAAGAGGAACTGATCCAAATATTACCAAATTTGCTGCTGAACGTGCTGCTCAGTTAATTGCAGAAATTGCTGGCGGAAAAGTATTAAAAGGTACTATTGACGTTTATCCAAAAAAGATTAGTCCTAAAGAAATAATTTTAAGATTTAGCAAACTAAATAAAGTCTTGGGTTTTGAAATAGAAAAAGAAAAAGTGTTGATAATTCTAAAAAATTTAGGCTTTGATATTTATGAAGTTCAACCAGACGAGGTAAAAGTTTCTGTCCCAACTTTTAGACCTGATGTTGAAAGAGAAATTGACCTTATCGAAGAAGTAGCAAGAATAAATGGTTATGATAATATCCCAATTGTTCCAAAGATTTCAGTTACTCTTGAAAAGAAAGAAGATCATCAAAAATTTGAAGATAAAATTAGAGATATTTGTATTGGATTAGGTTTTTATGAAATGATAAATAATCCATTAGTATCAGAGAAAGAAGCATTATTAACAGGTAATCCTATCAAAATAGCCAATCCGATCTCAGTTGATATGAGCTCTTTGAGAACTTCCTTGTTTGCGGGTGCACTGAACTCTGTAAAAAGAAATCTGAATCTTGGAAATAAAGATTTAATGTTGTTTGAAATTGGTAATGTTTTCAACTCACGTGTTCAAAGTGAGATTAATGACTTTAATGATTTTCAAGAAAAACAGAATCTAATTATTGTATTAGTTGGTAAAGAACAAAATAAGACTTGGAATTATTCAGAAAAAAGTTTTGATTTCTTTTCATTAAAGTCTTATGTAAATGCAATTCTCTCAAAGATTTCTCTTGAAAAATTTACTAAGGATTCTTATAATTCAAATGAAAATGAAATTTTTATTTATTATTTTCAAAAAACATTAAATGATAAAATAATTGGCTCTGGTGGAAAAGTTAAAAAGCAAGTTTTAGAGTTATTTGACATTAGTAGCGATGTCTATTTATTTGAATTTGATTTAAGTGAGATAAAAAAATTTGATATACCGGTTGTTAAATACATTGAGCCTTTAAAATATCCGAAAATCATAAGAGATTTTGCTTTTATTTTCGATAAAAATATTTTTTACGAAGAGATAGAAAATTTTATACTAACTCAGAAATTAAAGTTGCTAAAAAAAGTTGAGTTATTTGATGTCTTTGAAAGTGATTTTATCGGTGAAAGCAAAAGAAGTTTGGCTTTTAGATTAGAATTTTATGATGAAACTAGAACTTTAACAGAAGAAGAAGTTGAAGTTGAATTTAATTATCTGATTGAAAAAATAACTAATAACTTCAATGCAAAATTAAGGTCTTCTTAAAAATGAATGAAATTTCAAAATATGAAATATTATTAAACGACTTGACGCAGATAGAATCTGAAATTGCCATTTTAGTCGACAAACTAAAAGTGATTCAAGATAGTCTTCAGGAAAAGGAAATGCAAATAGCAATGTTGAGACAGGAGAATCATAATCTACAGAAAAAAATCTCTGAACTTGAGTATGAAGTGAATAATTTGCGAATTAACTCACAATTTGATCAAAGTGCGAAAATTTCTGAATATGATAATGATGAAATTAAACAAAAAATTAAGTATATTATATCAAAGATTGATTATCATTTAGGTTCTTTTATGTAATTTATGTGAGGATGATTTAGATACAATATGACGGAAAAAAAGAAGCTGAAAATAAAAATATTAGATAAAGAATATTCTCTGCTTGTTGATGATGAAGAAATTGCTAAGGATTTGGCAATTTATGTAAATAGAATTTTAGAGGAGACAAAACAGGAATTGCCTGATCAACCTTATCAAACAATTGCGATTATCGCAGCTTTGAATATAGCTTATGATCTTTTTATTGAAAGAACTAAAAACAGAGAATTTTTAATTCAGTCTTCAGACAAAATAAAAAGAATAAAGCTTCTTTTAAGTCAATCTGATGTATCTAAACCATCCTGAGTTTTCCGCACTGCCGTAAAAATAAATGGAAAACTAACAAGTAATACCATTAGGGAATGCGACTTCGGCGTGTATTACAGGCCTCATTCTGGTAATCCAGAAATTGTGTCCTTTGAGACACAACAGTGGAAGTAAAAAGCGTTCGAGAGCATACCCACCGTGATTTATAGGGTTTTCCCTATTTATCGCACGGCAGTTGCGGATTTTGTTGTTTAATCTTACTTTAGGAGGAATTATGGATAATATTGTTCTAATAATTATAATCGATGCAATTCTAGTTGCACTATTCTTTTACTTAGGTTGGTATTTCAATTCCAAAATTGGAAAGAAAAGTATTTTATCCGCTGAAAAAAGAGCTGAACAAATTATTGCTGATGCTCAAAAAGAAGCTAATGCAATTAAAAAAGAAAAACTACTTGAAGTAAAAGATGAATGGTATAAAAGAAAAATTGAATTTGATAATGAAGTAAATCAGAAAAAACAAAAAATTGCAAACCTCGAAAAACAACTTTCAATCAGAGAAGAGAACGTTGAGAAAAAATACGACCTAATTCTTCAAAAAGAAAAAGAAATTAAAAAACTTGAAAAAGAATTATCTGAACTTAAAGCTAATCTTGACAAAAGAGCAGAAGAAATTAAAAGACTTGAAGCTGAGCAGAATGAAAGATTAGAAAAAATATCTGGAATGACCTCTGAAGAGGCAAAAAATCTTTTAATTGAAAATATGATTTCTGAAGCTAAAGCTGACTCAGCCCAAATGATTCGTGAGATTTATGAAAAAGCAAAAAATGATGCCAAAAAAGAAGCTCAAAAAATTATTGTACAGGCAATTCAAAGAACTGCTGCTGATCATTCAATAGAAACAACTGTCTCTGTAGTTCAGATCCAAAATGACGAAATGAAAGGTAGAATCATTGGTAAAGAAGGACGTAACATTAGAGCATTTGAGTCAGTCACCGGTGTTGATGTAATTGTTGATGATACTCCTGAAGCAGTTATACTATCGTCCTTCGATCAGTTCAGAAGAGAAATTGCTCGTATTTCACTTGAAAAACTAATTGCTGATGGTAGAATACATCCTGCAAGAATAGAAGAAGTAGTTCAAAAAACAACAAATGAATTAGAAGAAGAAATTCTTAAAGAAGGTGAGAATACCCTTCTTCAATTAGGCTTACACAATATGCATCCTGAATTAGTGAGACATATTGGTAAGATGAAATACCGTTCAAGCTATGGACAAAATCTTTTGCAACACAGTATTGAAGTTGCTTTTCTAACTGGAATTATGGCAGCTGAATTAGGTCTCGATCAGATTTTGGCTAAAAGAGCTGGGCTTCTTCACGACATAGGAAAAACAGTTGATAAAACTATTGAAGGTCCTCACGCTCTGATTGGTTATGAATTAACGAAGAAATACAGAGAACATCCAATTGTTGTAAATGCAGTTGGGTCTCACCACGAAGATATTGAAATGGAACATCCGATAGCTGCACTCGTTCAGGCAGCAGATGCTATAAGCGGAGCTCGACCAGGAGCAAGACGTGAACCTATTGAAAATTACGTCAAACGTCTCGAAAATCTTGAGAATCTTGCTAAATCTTTTGAAGGAGTTGCAAAAACCTATGCAATTCAAGCTGGAAGAGAGGTTCGTGTTGTAGTTGAGCAAGATAAAGTTGATGATATTGTAGCCGAAAAACTTGCACGGGATATCGCAAGTAAAATTGAGGAAGAAATGGAATATCCAGGCCAAATTAAAGTCACAGTGATTCGTGAAGTGAGAAAAGTAGCTTTCGCAAAATAATTTTATTCAAATTGAATAATAAAATTAAAATTGCTGTTACAGGAAATATTGGATCAGGGAAATCTGAATTTTGTAAAATAGCAGAGCGATATGGATTTCCTGTTTTACGATCTGATGAAATTTCAAAGGAACTGCTTTTATACGATCAAGAAATAAAAAGGAAAGTTATTGATTCTTTTGGCAAAGAATCTTACAAAGGTGAAAAACCAGATTTTAATTATTTAGCAAAAATCGTTTTTTCTGATCCCGAAAAACTTAGAATACTTGAATCAATTTTACATCCGGTTGTTATTCAAAAAATATCATTGATGACTGCTGAAGTTTTTAGAAAACACAATATAGTTTTTATTGAAAGTGCATTGGTTTTTGAAGCTAATATTGAAGATTTATTCGATTATATTGTTTTAATAGTTGCTCCAAGAAATCTTCGTCTTCAAAGAAAATTACAATCGGGATTAAGTGAAGAGGATTTTATAAAAAGAGAAGAGAATCAAATTCCAGAAAAAGAAAAAAAGAAAAGAGCTGATTTTATTTTTAACAATGATAAATCAGTAAATGAATTAGAACAATATTTCAAAATATTGTGCTTGACTTTGAATATTCCTATTTAGATTTGTGATAGATTTCTTCAAAATTTTGCCTCAAAAAATTTCTTGGAGCTTGATATGAAAAGGACAATTTTATTTTGGATCTTTTCTGTTTGCTTATTTGCTCAACAAAGTAAGGTTTACATCGGCTATATCGAAGGTGATATTGACTTAGGATTATCCCCCTACGTTTCAAGAGTTATTTCCGAAGCTGAAGAAAACAACGCCTCAGCAATAATCTTCAAGATAAATACATTTGGTGGTAGAGTTGATGCAGCCACGCAAATCAAGGATGCAATTCTCGCAAGCAAAATAAAAACAGTAGCTTTTATAAATAATAGAGCTATATCTGCAGGAGCTTTAATTGCACTTTCTTGTCAAAAAATAGTGATGGCACCTGGGAGTAACATTGGTGCTGCAACAGTCGTTGATCAAACTGGTGAAAAAGTGTCAGAAAAATATCAATCTTATATGCGCTCTGAAATGCGTTCAACAGCCGAAAAAAATGGAAGAAATCCCGAAATTGCCGAAGCTATGGTTGATGAAAGAATAGTTATCCCAGGATTGACAGATAGTACTCAATTAGTAACTTTAACTTCAGAGGAAGCACTGAAGTATAAAATGTCAGACACAACACTCACAAAAATTGAAGAAGTATTAGAATATATAGGTCAAAAAGATGCTAAGTTGGTTAAAGTAACAACAAACTGGGCTGAAGATGTAGTAAGATTTTTGAATAATCCAATTATATCCTCAATTCTAATTATGATTGGATTTTTTGGATTACTATCTGAAATAAAAACTCCGGGCTGGGGTGTGCCAGGAACTGCTGGTTTAATTGCATTAGCATTATTTTTTGGGTCATCATACATATTAAAGCTCGCAACTATTGTTGAGATTTTGATGTTCATTGCAGGGGTGGTTCTTATACTTTTGGAAATTTTTCTGATTCCAGGTTTTGGAATAGCAGGGATCTCAGGAATAGTTCTGATTTTTTTATCAATTTTTTTATCACTAATTGGAAGTGAGCAATTCTTAACCTTTGATGCTATTTCATTGGCAATAATTCAGCTGGCTTTTGCAGTCGTGGCAGCACTAGTATTACTATTTTTATTAGCTAAATATCTACCGAAATCTGAATTATTTAATCGACTTGTACTTTCAGAAGCTGAGAAAGCTGAAGAAGGTTATGTGTCAGTTTCAGAAGAGCAAAGTTTACTTGGTAAAATTGGCGTAACAGTTTCTATTTTAAGACCTGTGGGTATAGCTGAAATAGATGGGAAAAGAGTGGAGGTTGTGTCTGATGGCGAGTTTATTCAACCTGGCACTAAAATTAAAGTTATAAAAGTAGAAGGAATGAAAGTAGTTGTATCCGATAAGTTTACAAATTGATTTTTAATTCTTTAAAGTACAGTAATAATATTTCAAAATAATAAAAGTCAAAATTTTCATTTAATAATATTTACACTGAAAGTTTAACTGGTTTTTACGTGAACATTCAAAATATCTTTTCACAATTTGCATTTTTATCAAATCTTATATCTAACAAAGTCTCAATCTCATTCTCTGTTTTTTTGAAACGAATATGCAAATAATGAATCAAATTAAAATGGAAAAAAAATTATAAAGGAAGGAATATGGCAGAAAATAATCATTTCAGGGTTGCAATAATTGGTTCAGGTCCTGCTGGATTAACAGCAGCTATTTATGCAGCAAGAGCAAATCTTAATCCGGTAATATTTGAGGGAATGCAACCTGGAGGACAACTTACCATAACAACAGAAGTCGAAAATTATCCTGGCTTTGAAAATGGAATTATGGGTCCTGAATTGATGGATATAATGAGAAAACAAGCTCATCGCTTTAATGCCAAATCAATTTATAAAGAAATTACAGAAGTAGATTTTTCAAAGAGACCATTCAAACTAATCTCTTATGGTGAAGAATATTTTGCAGATGCTGTTATTATATCAACTGGAGCTTCTGCAAAACTATTAGGTCTCGAAAGTGAAGCTAAATATATGGGGTTCGGAGTCTCGGCTTGCGCAACTTGTGATGGATTCTTTTTCAGAGGCTTAAAAGTACTTGTTGTTGGTGGTGGTGACACTGCAATGGAAGAAGCAAACTTTCTAACCAAATTTGCTAGTGAAGTTACTATTATTCATCGTCGTGATGAATTTCGTGCTTCAAAAATTATGTTAGATAGAGCAAGAAAAAATCCTAAGATAAAATTCATTACTAACTCTGTTATTAAAGAAGTTTTAGGTGTTGAAGAGAATGGTAAAAAGAGGATGACAGGTGTAATTATCCAAAATGTCATTGACAAAACAGAAACTAAAATTGATGCAGATGGTTTATTTATTGCAATTGGACATAAACCGAATACTGATATTTTCAAAAATTGGTTAGATATGGATGAGAATGGTTATTTGATTGTTAAACCAGGGACAACATATACAAACATCGAAGGTGTGTTTGCAGCAGGTGATGTGGCAGATAAAACTTATCGTCAAGCCATAACTGCAGCTGGAACAGGTTGTATGGCGGCTTTGGATGCAGAGCGATGGTTAGAATCTCAAGAAGTGAATTAAAAAAATTTTATTAATTACTAATTAATCAAAAAAAGGGTTGTCTTATTCTCACATTCGATATTATAATTGATAAAATTTCTATAAGACAACCCATTTATTCATTTAACTTGCCAACCATAATCTAAATAGTTAGCTTCAATTTTACCATTTTTAATTCTTATCAGTACAAATCCTTCTTCTAATCCATAATTATCACCAAGCCACCATCTGCCAGATACCGCACCTCCTGTTATAAATCTGACTTTATTTTGAACGTTCAAATCTTCATAATAATGTAAATGACCTTGAAGAACTAACTTTAATTTATGTTTACTAAACAAGTCCAAAACTTCTTTTGCATTTTCAATCACAAGACCACGCTCATTAGCAACCATTGAACCACCTCTTATTTGACTGAGTGTGGTAATCATAGGAATATGGGTTGAAATAATGATAATAGTATTTGTATCAGTTTTACTTAATTCATCCTTTATCCAATCAATTTGCTCTTGGTTTATATAACCATAGTATTTTCCTTTTTCAGGAACTTCTTCAATTGAGTCAAGCACAAAGAATTTTACTCCTTTGAAATTAAATGTATAGTAAGTTTTCCCAATTCTGTTTTGATACATTTTCTTACCAAATTCTAAGTGATCTCGAGGTACCTTACTTTTCTCATACCAACCAAAAATATCGTGATTGCCAATTGTGTTATAAACAGGAGATTTGAATTTTTTTATCATATTTAAATAAATATTAAAAAGGCTGTCAGCTCTTTCATAT
The DNA here is from genome assembly GCA_025056745.1 of Ignavibacterium sp. Lineage (GTDB taxonomy): Bacteria > Bacteroidota > Ignavibacteria > Ignavibacteriales > Ignavibacteriaceae > Ignavibacterium. Next base: position 21,984 of record JANWVQ010000144.1, on the reverse strand, counting down.
CCAACGGCTAAAACATCAAACAAAAGGTCTCCTCCAGTTAAAATAAAATCTGGATTTAATTCATTTACTTTTTGAATAGCTAAGTCAAATCCCTCTACACCATTTCTTTCAGGTTGAACGTGTATATCTGTCAGAAAAACAAAAAATATTTCTTCATCATTCTGGTTTTGTGAGTAGGCAGCTATTTGAAAAGCGATTAGTAAAATTATAAGAGACAAAAACAATCTTTTAATTCTTTTCATATTAATTCCTCTTTTTGTTAATTCCAAAAATAGTCTTTTTGTCAATTCCTATTTTTGATAAACAAAAAATTAGCAATAAGTTAACAAAGATGTTTATTTGATGTGCTTTAATTATTGAATTATAATTGAATAACCATAATCTGTTAAATAACAAAAGTTTGAATAACACTGACTTTCAGGTTATATTTGAAAAATAGATTAAAAGCTTTTTGCGAGAATGGCGGAATTGGTAGACGCGCTAGACTTAGGATCTAGTACCGAAAGGTGTCGGGGTTCGAGTCCCCGTTCTCGCACAATAAATAATTAAATTGAGGTAAAATTGGAATATTATCTGCATCAAATTTCTGATTCATTAAAAGAAATTGAGTTCAAACTTTCCTATGATGAAATTAAAGACGAGCTAAATAAAGAGGTTAAAAAATTAACTCAGAAAATTCAAATTGATGGCTTTAGAAAAGGCAAAGTCCCTCAACATATCATAAAAAAAATGTTTGGCGATGCGTTTGAAATTGAAGCATCAGAAAAAGTTGCCAATAATTATTTCTGGAATTTTGTTGATTCAGAAAATATTCGTGTTATTGACAAACCAGTTTTGAAAGACATTAATCTCAAAATTGGTGAAGAACTTAAATTTAAGATTCAATTTGAAACTTTACCGTTAATTGAGGTTAAAGATTATACTGATATCGAAATTGAAATTCCAGATTATCAGATAACTGATAAAGAAATTGAACAAGAGATAAATGAAATTTTATTTGCAAATAGGGAATTCATCGATGCTGAAGAAGTAATTGATAATAACTATCTTCTTGATGTTGAAGTTACTCGTACTGATGAAAATGGAAATCCAATAGAAAATACAAAAACAGAAAAACTTTCAATCGATTTATCAAAAGATTCTGTTCATCCAGAAATTTTAGAAAAAGCAAAGAACAAAAATGTTGGAGATACTTTTTCTTTTCATTTTATTGAAGAGACAAACAAAGAAGAAAATCAGGAAGAACAAAATTCAAGGAAAGAAGAATATTATTATCTAATTAAAATTAATGGAATTAAAAAAATCATTACTCCGGAGTTAACTGATGAATTCGTTTCAAAAATAACTAAAGAAAAGATTAAAACTGTTGATGAATTCAAGAAAGACTTAACTGAAAAATTGAAAAATTATTATGAATCGAGAAATGAAGAATTAACTAAAATTAAATTGATTAGTGAAATTGTTAAAAGGAATGATTTTACTCCTCCAAAATCATTTGTAGATAAACTTCTTCAAGATTATGTTGATGAAGAAGAGCAGTATTTCAAAAGGAATCGTATTAGTTTTGACAGAAATGAAGCTGCACAACGACTTAGTAAAAGAGCCGAAAATGATATTAAATGGTTATTAATTCAAGATGAGATTATTAAAAAAGAAAATATTACAGTAACTGATGAAGAGATTGATAATGAAATTAAATTAGAATCTGAAAAGTCTGGCTTACCAATAGATAATATTAAACAATATTATTCCTCATCAAAAAGGAAAGAGAAAATTTTAGAGAAAAAACTTTTTGATTTACTTTTTGAAAAAAACAAAATAAAAAAAGTTAGTCCCGAAACATATTTTAAGAGAGAAGAAAAAAATGAAAAACAAGATTGAAATACTAAATCAATTAGTCCCTTATGTAATTGAACAAACTGGAAGAGGCGAGCGTGGAATGGATATCTACTCTCGTCTTTTACGAGAAAGAATTGTTTTTATTGGAACTCCAATTGACGATCATATAGCAAGTTTGACAATTGCTCAATTAATTTTTCTTGAAGCAGAAGATCCTGATAAAGATATTCATCTATACATCAATTCTCCAGGTGGCTCGGTCACTGCAGGTTTAGCAATTTATGATACAATGCAATTTATCAAACCAGATATTTCAACAATTTGTGTCGGTATGGCCGCTTCAATGGGTGCAATATTATTAGCTGGAGGAACAAAAGGAAAAAGGTTTTCACTTCCTCACTCTAAAATTATGATACATCAACCTTGGACTCAAGGAATAGGTGGACAAGTTACGGATGTTGAAATTCATACTAAAGAAATGATCAAAACACGTGAGACACTTTATAATATTTTAGCTAAGCATACAGAAAAAACTTATGAGCAAATAGCTAAAGATTGTGACAGAGATTATTTCCTCTCTGCGACAGAAGCAAAAGAATATAAACTAATTGATGATATAATTTATAAAAGACCTAATAAAAAATAATTTTACTTTTTTAATAATAGTTTTTTATCTCTCCATTTATGATAATTAAAAGGATATTTTACCTTTGTTTAATCCTTTCTTTATCTCTTCAATTAAAAGTTTTTGCTCAAAGGTCTGATAATGAATTAATTAAGAGGTATTCAGACTATTTAGAAAAATATTATCTAAATAAAAGAGTGCCATCTATCTCCGCAGGGATATTAAAAGATGGGAATATTCAATGGTTAGAGGCAAAAGGGAATATTGATTTAGAAACTTTTGCTCCAGCAAAAACAACCTCTCTTTATAGAATTGCTTCGATTACAAAATCTATTACTGCCGTTGCAGTTATGAAACTTTATGAAAAAAGATTAATTGATTTAGAGGATGATATTAGTAAGTATGTATCTTATTTCCCTAAAAAGAAATGGAAGATAACTATCAGAAATTTGTTAAATCATACAAGTGGCATTAGAAACTATAAAAGCGAAGATGAATTCAATAGCAAAATCTTTTACTCATCAACCAAAGATGCAGTTATGACTTTTGCAAATGATGAGCTACTATTTGAACCAGGAACAAATTATAATTACACATCTTTAGGTTATTCGCTTTTAGCTGCTCTCATAGAAAATGTTACAAAGATGAGCTTTGAATCGTATCTGAGAAAAGAAATTTTTCAAATAGCGGGAATGAAATCAACAAGAGTGGATAAGCAAAGAGAAATTATCACTGAAAGAGTAAAGGGTTATGAAAAATCACCTGATAGAAAATTTATCAATTCTCCACTTGCTGATTTAAGTATTAAAGTTGCAGGGGGTGGATTAATCTCCACGGCTGAAGACATTCTATTATTTGCAAAATCTTTGCTTGAGGGAAAATTAATTTCCAAATCAACTTTAGAATTAATGATTCAACCAACAATCTTAAAAAACGGCGTAAGACGAAATTACGGATTAGGTTTCTCTCTCTCAGATCCTAAAGATTCAATAAATTTTTTCGGTCACGATGGACGTGGAACTGGATTTACAACTAAATTAATTATTGACCAATCAAATAACTCAGCAGTTGTAACTCTGATTAATATTAGAGATTTTAATCTCGATGACCCGGCGAGGGACTTACTTTTAATTTCAAAAGGATACACAAATATAACTGTCAAAAAAACTTTATCAGACTTTTTATTTGATAAATATTACAATGGTGGTATTGATTCAGTTATAACTACTTTCAACTTAATTTATGATAATAACAAAGAAGATTACAATTTATCTGACGAGGAATGTGCTTCATTTGGTCAGGCATTAGTTGAAATAAAATCAATTGTTGATGCAATCCGTTATTTAAGAATGTTGAACAGAAAAATTCCTAATTCATTTCCAATACTTAAGGCTTTGGGAAATGCATATTACAAAGATGGAAATAATGGATTTGCTTTAAGATATTTTTTAGAGGCAAAAAAATTGAAGCCAGATGATTCTTATGTGAACCGAATGATAAATATATTAAGCAAAAGATAGTTTTAATGAAAAAAATAATTATCATTGGACCAACCTATCCTTATCGTGGCGGAAACTCTCTTTTCGTGTCATTTCTTTATGAATTACTATACAAAGAATATGAAGTAAAAATTTATAATTACAAACTACTTTATCCTCAAATACTTTTTCCCGGCAAGACTCAATATGACTTAAGTCAGGATGTAAAAAAGATTGAAAGTGTTAGAATCTTGAATTCAATTAATCCCTTCAGTTGGGTAAAAGTTGCAAGAAAAATAAATAAAGAAAATCCTGATTTAATTATTTTCGATTGGTGGCATCCGTTCTTCTCATTTTGTCATTTTGGTATAAGCTCATTGTTAAAAAAAGAACTCAAAAAAAGGGTTGTTTTTATAACTGAAAATATTGTGTCACACGAAAAAAATTTATTTGAAAATATTCTAACAAAGATTGGTCTTTTTAATTCAAAATATTTCATAGTTCTATCCAAACAAGTTGAAAATGAATTAAGAAAATTTTTTAGAGATAGAAAAATTTATCGTTCGGAATTACCTATTTATAGTCATCTGAAAACAAATTTAAGTCAAAAAAATGAAGCAAGAAAAAAATTTAACTTAGATGAAAATGATAATGTAATATTGTTCTTCGGATATGTAAGAAAATATAAGGGACTTGATATTTTAATTGAAAGCCTAAGTTTATTGCTGAAAAGTCAACCACAATTAAATATTAAATTGTTGGTTGCTGGAGAATTCTATGAAGACAAAAAATTTTATTTAGATTTGATTGAAAGATTAAACCTAAAAAATCGTATTTTGATATTCGATGAATACATTCCCAATGAAAAAGTAAAAGATTTTTTTATCGCTTCAGATTTAGTTGTATTACCTTATAGAAGTGCTACTCAGAGTGGTATTTTGAATCTTTCTTATGGTTTCAGTAAACCAGTTGTTATTACAAATGTTGGTGGACTTGCTGAATTTGTTATTCCAGATAGAACTGGAATAATAGCAAATGAGTCTACACCAGATTCAATAAGTAAAGCAATAAAACAATTTTTTGAGTTGAGAAAAGACATTGATTTTGAAAAGAACATTGAAGAATATTGTCAAAAAAATAATTTTAATAATTTTAATAGAATCATCAGTGATGTTTTGAATGATATTGATAAAAATTTTAAATCAAAAATTAATTCTTAAGTTGTCTTAAATTGTAAAATGAATTTTGGATTAATTTAATTAAAAAAGAAGAGTTTTGTTCAAAAGATTAATCATAGAATTTCTGATTTTTGTCAATTTTTTTTACGCACAAGATACAACTCAAAGTCTTGCTTTCAAGAATAATCGTACGATTGAACGAAATCCAATTTTTATAAGACCTGACTTATCTTATCAACTTGTTCAACAATTTAGATTAATTCAACAAGCTAATTCAGGAGATCCATTAGCTCAACACGAGCTTGGTCTTAGATTATTGTTGGGAGATGGTTTTCCTGCAGATACTTCATCAGGAATTTATTGGATAAAAAAAGCTGCAATGCAAAATCTCAATGCTGCAAAATATAATTATGGTATAATTCTATTGAACGGGATTGGAGTTGAATGGAATCCTTTTGAGGCTTTCGAATTTTTCAGAGATGCAGCATATCAAGATTTTGCTCCTGCACAATACATTTTTGGAATTATGCATATTGAAAATCTAATTGTTCCTCGAAACTTTAAAGCTGCATTTTATTGGATTTATAGATCTTATAAAAATGGATACAAAGTAGATGAAAAAATCTTTCAGTTTTTTAATCAAAAACTTCCAACTTCATATATAGACTCTGTAAAAAACAGTCAAATACATTTTTCAAATATTCAAAAAAGTTCATCATACTATTCTGATGATGAAACATTGCCAAATTCAAGAAAAGAAATTAACAACCTCAGTTTTATCAATTTCGACTTAGTTGAAAGCGATTTCATAGTATCTGAAAGTGATTTGATTGATGATATAGTTAATAAATTTTTAGACAGAGATACAAATAATTATGATGGCATTACAAATATTGATGCACTATTAAAGATTATAAGTTTAGAAAAATTGCAAGAACTTACTAACTATGATATTCCTGAGATTTTAACATTTTTGGGTTATTTACATCTAAGAGGAAATATTCTAGAGAAAGATATAAACAAAGCATTAGAATATTTATTGAGAGCAACTAGATATGATTCTCCAAAAGCACCCATTTTAATTTATGAAACAATTAAAGATAAATCTGTGATTAATTCTTTGAAGTCACAACTGCAGAATAAAAATAATTCCGTGAAATTTATATGGTATGGATTAATAAGATTTGGTTTCATTACTGATATATTCATAAAAGATGCTTATGATTTACTTTCAGATGCTGCAAAAGATGGTTACATAAATGCAATTAATGAGTTAGCATTGAATTATTACATAGGAAATTATTTTCAAAAAGATAGAGATAAAGCAATTCAACTCTGGAAAATTGCAGAAAAAAAAGGTAGTAAAGAGGCAGGTCTTAGAATAATATTATCAACTATTTTTGATGAAGAAAAAAATATTTCTAAAGATATTGTAGATTCAATTTTTAATTTTCAAAAAATTGGTTCGATTTTATCTCAAGTAGCATTAGGATTTTGTTACGAAAAGGGAAGAGGTGTAGATTACAATAGATCAAACGCAATAAGGTTTTATACTAAAGCAGCACAAAGAGGAAGTAGATTTGCTTATGAGCGAATAAGAAAAATTTATGATTCAATAAGACCTAATAAAAAAGAATTTCAAGTTGAATAATATGAGTATAAAATCAAAACTATCGAATGTTGGTACGAGTATTTTTGCCGTTATGACAGAGATGGCAAATAAGTATAATGCAATTAATCTCTCTCAAGGCTTTCCGGATTTTAATGTAAATCCACAGTTAATTGATTTGGTAAACTTTTATATGAACAAAGGATATAATCAATATGCAGCTATGCCCGGAGTTCTTGAGTTAAGAAAAATTTTGTCAAAAAAAATTAATGAACTTTATGGTCGCTTTTATGATGCTGAGAATGAAATTACTATCACTGCAGGCGCTACTCAAGCTTTGTTTACAGCTATTTCTTTAATAACTAATCCAAATGATGAAATTATTATGTTCGAACCTGTTTATGACTCTTATGCTCCTGCGGTTGTATCTAATGGTGGTAAACCAGTTTCTATAAAATTAAATGAAAAAGATTTTTCAATTCCTTGGAGTGAAGTTGAAAATAAGATAAGTGATAATACAAAAGCAATTATTATAAATTCTCCACATAATCCTACAGGAAAAATTTTATCTGACGATGATATTAAAAATTTGGAAGAAATAGTCAAAAAAAGAGATATATTTATAATTAGTGATGAAGTTTATGAGCATATAGTATTTGACTCAAATAGACATATTAGCGTTTGTGAGTCGGAAATTTTATACAATAAAAGTTTTGTCATATCATCTTTTGGAAAAACTTTTCATACAACAGGTTGGAAAATTGGTTATTGCTATGCCCCTGAATATTTATCTAAGGAATTTAGAAAGCTCCATCAATTTATAGTTTTTGCAGTGAACACACCGATTCAATATGCTTATGTTGATTTTTTAAGGGATCAGAACAATTATTTAACAGTTAGTGAATTTTATCAGAAGAAAAGAGATTATTTCATACATTTAATGGAAAAATCCAGATTCAAATTATTGAAAACAGAAGGAACTTATTTCCAACTTATGGATTATTCGAATATATCAAATAAAAATGATTATGAATTCTCAGAATTTTTAACGAAAGAAATTGGTGTCGCTGTAATTCCATTATCTTCATTTTATAATTCTCAGTATGATAAAAAAATCATTAGAGTTTGTTTTGCAAAAAAAGATGAAATCTTAAAACAAGCTGCTGAAAAACTATCTCGAGTTTAATATGGATAAAATTTCTCAAAAGAAAAAAGCTGCCATTCTTTCTATGATTATCGGATTTTTAATGTTTGGTGGAAAGCTCACTGCATATTTCATTACAGGTTCTGCTGCAATTTTCTCTGATGCATTAGAATCAATTGTTCACATTTTCGCTACTGGAATGGCTCTTTTTAGTATTTACTTAAGTGCAAAACCCGCTGATGAATCACATTTTTATGGACACGGAAATATTGAATATTTCTCTGCTGGTATTGAGGGAATTTTAATTATAGTTGCTGCAATTGCTATAATGTATGAAAGTGTGAGCGCTTTAATATTTGGTGTTACCATCCAAAAGTTAGATATTGGAATTTTAATAACCACTGGTGCCGGAATTGTCAATTTATTTTTAGGATTATATTTAATAAGAACTGGAAAGAAAACTGATTCACTTATTCTTGTTGCTGATGGCAAACACGTCCTTACAGACTCTATTACAAGCATAGGTGTCATAGTAGGTTTAGGAATAGTGTTATTGACAGACATACTCGCTTTAGATCCAATTATAGCTATTATTATTGCTACTAATATTTTAGTTACAGGTTTTAAACTCATAAAAGAATCGGTAGCTGGATTGATGAATGAAACAGACAAAGAAATTTTAAATGAATTGGTTGCAATGATTATTAAATCAAAAAGAAATTATTGGATAGATGTCCATCAGCTAAGATTTTGGAAATCTGCAAACAAACTGTTTATCGATTTTCATTTAGTCTTACCATTTTATTTCAATATAAAAGAAGCACATTTTGAAGAAGAATATATTTCAAAAACAATTAAAGATAGATTTCCTGAGGCTGAACTTAAAATTCATTTTGATTATTGCTGGTTTGATTTATGTAAATTTTGTTTAACAGAAAATTGTGAATTCAGGAAAGAAGATTTAAAAGAAAATATTATCTGGAATAAAGAAAAAATAATTGGAAAATCAGTTGTGCCTTTTAGAAGCTCGGATTAGCCTTTACTTCTTTAACTTTTAATAATAGAAATAATCCTATCAAGAAGAAAAATATTATTGAAAAAATTGCTAATCTCTGCGAATTAGTGATATAACTTACAAACCCAAAGACAAGAGGTCCAACTATTGCAGAGCTTTTACCAAAGAAAGAATAAAAACCAAAGAATTCTGTTCTTTTTTCATTAGGAGTAAGTAAAGACATCAAACTTCTACTTGTTGATTGACTTGAACCCATTGCTAAACCAGCTAATAAACCTACGATATAAAATTCCTCTTTAGTATGAACTAGATAAGCGAGAACGACAGTAATTATCCATATTAAAAGAGTAATGATTATTGTTTTTTTCTGTCCAATCGAGTCCGATATTATTCCAAAAATAATTGAACCTACTATAGCAGTCGTTTGCACAGTTAGGAAAAAGTAAATAAGTTCCATCTCACTGAATTTCATTGTTGTACTTGCATAGTTTCCAGCAAAATAAATAACTGTATTTATACCTTCTATGTAAAAGAAAAATGAAAGTAGGAACATTGCCAAGTTCTTGTAGTTCTTCAAGTGTGATATAGTATCCCAGACTCTTTTATATCCTATCTTAAAATAGCTTTCAGTTTTATTGACTTGTTTTCTGGAGTCTTTTAAGTAAATAAAGAGTGGTAATGAAAAAATCAGAAAGAATAAAGCAGCAACTATGAAAGTCTCTTTTATTTTATTATCACTAATGAATGGAAAAACTAAACCTAAAGATGCTAATGATCCAAAATATCCTGCAGCAAAACCATAACCACTTACTCTTCCATAATTTTTAGGTTCAGTGATTTCAGGAAGAAAGGCGTCGTAAAAAACTAAACCAGCTTCAAAACCAATGCTTGCTAAAACAAAAAGTATAATGCCATAAAAAATATCACCTTCATCTACAAAATAAAGTGAGGCTGTAGATAAGATGCAAAGTAATGTAAAGAATAGTAAAAATCTTTTTTTACCTGCTGAATAATCAGAAATAGCTCCTAATATTGGTGAGATTAAAGCAGTTATAAACATTGACAGGCTTGTAGCATAAGACCAATACAAATCACCTATAGGTTCTCCTGATGCAACAACTTTTTTGAAATAAACAGCGTAAAGAAAGGTTGCAACGATAATTGCAAAAGAAGTGTTAGCAAAATCAAATAATGACCAGACTAAGATATTTTTATATTTTTTCACTAAAATTTTAAGAGTTTTTTTTATTTATTGAGTCATCGAGAAGACCTCTTCCAGATTTTTTAAGTTTACCAGATTTTTTAAGATCAGAAAGAATTGAATCTAAAATTCCATTAATGAATTTTCCACTGCCTTCGGTACTGAATACTTTTGAAATTTCGATGATTTCATTAATAGTAACTTTAGGTGGGATATCTTCAAAAAATAAAAATTCACAAATTCCCATTCGTAATAGAATTTTATCAATTAATGCTATTCTTTCCATTTCCCAATTGTTTGTCTTCCCTTCAATTAATTTATCAAATTCATCTTTATTTGAAATTACTCTAAATACTAACTTTGAGCCGAATTCTTTATCGTTTTCATCTTTAATTTCTGTAAAAATTTCATCAATATGTCTTTGAATTTGATCATTATTCATTTCAAATGCGTAAAGAACTTGAAGTGCTTTCTCTCTTACTAATCTTCTTTTATAAATTTTACTCATAATTAACCTATATTGAAAATAACCAAAAAACTGATAAAGCTAATGATTCTCTTATTCTATTATAAAGATTAGAGCCAAATTTCATAGAAAAATCGGAGGCAATTGTTTTAATATCAATTTTATGAAACTTGCTTATCTCCTTTATTCGAATAAGATGAAAAGAATCTGAAATAACTATGATCTCGTAGTCTGGATATTTTGGAATAATTTGATTTTTAATGAATTGAATTTGTTCATTTGTTGAAGTAGTATTTTTTTCAAGTTCAACATTTTCAAAATATGGATTTAATGACTTAAAGTATTCAAAAGCCACTTCAGCCTCTGTCATTTCTCCTGGAGCATTTCCACCAGTAAAATAAATTTTATCAAATGTAAATTTATTTGAAAGCTCTGCTGCTTTTAATACTCTTGCAGATAAAATTGGACTGGGTTTATTATCTGACCAAACTGCTGCTCCTAACACAACAAGAACTTTTTTCCCTTTATTGGATAAGACATAATTTTTAGCTTCACTTTCATTTAGAGAAATAAACAAACCAGCTAATACTAAGAATAAAATCATAACTAAAATTGTTGCAAAGAATGAGTTTTTATCAAATATTTTTTTGTTGTTTTTTGAAAAATAACAATAGAAAAATAAGTAAATAAGAAAAAAAAGATATAAGGTAAAACAACCTCCCGTAAAAAGTTTATTACCATATTGACCGAAGAAATAAAATTTATTGAAAGGTAATTTTACAACTGTTGAAATAAATCCTAAAGCAAGGAATAAATAGCTGAAAAAAATTATTGTTAGGACAATTTTATAATTGAGATTTATACTTCTTTTTGATAACAGAAATTGAATAATTATTACAAAATAAATAATGAATGTTATAATGTTGCCTGACAATAATGGATCGAAATTTTTTATTGATAAAAATTGATTGTAATACTTAAGATAGACCACAATGAAAAATTGAAGAATTAAGATTAATAAAGATATTTTTCTAAATTTTTTGGACTTTGTATTCATTATATATCTCTTATTCAAATACAATTCTACTAAGAAAAAATTATATAAAATAATTGAATTATTGAGTGATATGAGTTAAATTTGCAAAGCATTATACAGGAGGTTAACCCCCAGACCTTTTGTATGGGCAGCCCGATGGCTTTGGTCATCGGGTTTTTTATATGATAATTAACCAAAGAACACCAATTATTAAACTCAATAATGTTATTACAACCCCAGATTTAAGATATTCGAGAAATCTTACATTAATATTTCTTTTTCTCGAAATCTCAACAACTATTAGATTAGCAACAGAACCTAATAAAGTTAAATTACCGGCAAATGTGGAAGATAGTGCTAATGCTAACCAAACTTTTTCAGGATCAATCATTTGTTTAACTAATGGACTTAACATCAAAACTGCTGGAACATTTGAGATTAAGTTGCTTAATATCGAAGCTATTATTGAAATATTGATTATTCGATTTTCACTAAAAAATTTCAAATCTGATATTTCTACTTTTGAAATTAGCATTTGATTAGTTAGATGTGAAATTATAAAAAGACAAGAAAAGAAAATCAAAAGAGAAAAATCTATCTCGAGAAATACTCTTTCCGGTTTTATTCTTCGAGTTATGAGTAAAATTGCAGATGCCGCTAATGCAGTAGGTGCAACTGGAAGCCCAACTAAAAAAGCAATAAGCATAAAGAACAATACAATTGTACTTTTGAAGAACAATGGCTTATAAATTCTTGGTTCAGAATTTAAAGTCTCATTAAATCTCTCATCTCCAAATTCATTTTTGTAGAAAAAAGAAATTACTACAATAACTAACAATAAACATATTACAGAAATTGGAAACATATAAAAAATAAATTTGCTGAATGAAATTCCTGATTGAACTCCTATGATCATATTTTGTGGATTACCGACTATTGTTGCGGCACTTCCAATATTTGCAGAGGTCGCCAAAGCTATCAAATATGGAATCGGATTTCTTCTTAAATGTAATGCGATTTCTATTATCATTGGAGTGAACATAATTACTATGGTGTCGTTTAGAAACAAACTTGATAATATGCCTGAACTAAAAGTTATTATGACTAATAATTGTTTCGGAGTTTTCGCATAAGCAATAACTTTATTTGTGATAATATTAAAAAAACCAGCTAATCTTAAATTGATATTTATAATCATCATTGCAAAGATCAAAACGATAGTATCAATATCAATAAATGAGACTGCCTTCTCCAAACTCATTTGATTTAATATTATTAATACAGTAGCACCAACTAAAGATATCGTTGCTCTGTTCATTCTGAATTTTGGAAAACTTCCGATCGCAATTCCAAATAAACTTAAAATGATTATTAATAGGTTTATGTATTCGAGCATATTTATCAGTAAAATTTAATTGTTGAACAAAATTACAATTATATCTTTGTAAAGTCATATTTGAATTTTAAATAAAAGGTAGTTATGACAAATAGTAAAACATCTGTTTTCAACAGAGCATTAGATTTAATTGAAATTATTGGTAATAAACTTCCACATCCGGCCACATTATTTGCAATATTAGCCTTATTAGTCGCAATTGCATCTTATATTGGTGATATTTTTAATTTGAGTGCAATTCATCCTGCAGACAATTCAACAGTTAGAGTCAAAAATCTATTATCCGCAGATGGAATAAGATGGATCTACACTAATGTAGTTTACAACTTTGTAAATTTCCCTCCGCTCGGATATGTCTTAGCAGTAATGGTTGGGATTGGAGTTGCAGAGGGCTCCGGATTGTTTAATACTATGATTAGAGCATTAGTATTAAAAGCACCAAGAAAATTGATCACTGGAGCAATAGTTTTTGCAGGGGTTTTATCGCATATAGCATCAGAGGCTGGATATGTTATATTGATACCATTAGGCGCTACGATATTTTATGCTTTGGGTCGTCATCCAATCGCAGGTTTAGCTGCCGCATTTTGTGGTGTAAGCGGTGGATTTGGTGCAAATTTTCTTATTGGTTCAATTGATCCAGTTCTAGCTGGTCTAACTCAATCTGCTGCGAATATTATTAATCCTGATATTAAAATTAATGCTGCTGTTAATTTCTATTTTATGTTTGTTTCAGCAATTTTAATAGTAATCGCTGGAACGTGGATTACTGAAAAAATAGTAGAACCTCGATTAAAAAATTATGAAGGCAACGCTGAAAAAATTCCAGTTGATGACTTAACATCAGAAGAAAAAAAAGGTCTCAAGTGGGCTGGATTAAGTTTACTAGTTATTATTTTAATATTAGCATTCACAATTATTCCCGAGGATGGAATATTTCGCAACCCAAAAACAAAAGAAATACTTCATTCACCATTTTTTGATGGTATAATCACAGGAATTCTAATATTCTTTCTAATCCCCGGACTTGTTTATGGATTGATAGTAAAATCTATCAAAAACGATAAAGATTTTATGAAGCACATTATTAAATCGATGGGAACTTTATCGACATATATTGTTTTAGTTTTCTTTGCGGCACAATTTGTTTACTTTTTCAGATACAGCAATCTCGGATTAATTATTGCTATTGATGGTGCTCAATTTCTAAAAAATATTGGTCTAACAGGTATTCCTCTTTTAGTAGCTTTTGTTTTAGTTTCAGCGTTTATAAACCTATTTATGGGAAGTGCTTCAGCTAAGTGGGCAATAATGGCTCCTGTTTTTGTGCCAATGTTTATGTTGTTGGGTTATCATCCTGCATTAACTCAGGCTGCCTTCAGAATTGGTGACTCAGTTACAAATTTAGTTACACCAATGATGAGTTATTTTGCTTTAATAGTCGCATTTGCTCAAAAATATGATGAAAAATATGGAATTGGAACAATCATATCGACAATGTTACCATATACTGTTTTACTAACAATTCTTTGGACAGCATTGTTAATTGTCTGGATGCTTTTTGGTATTCCTTTAGGTCCAGATGGATATTTGTATCTTAAATAAAAATTAATTGATTGTTAACTAAAGCTTTTATTACTTGAGAAGCATCATTTTTTTTGTATCGATGATTACTTGATTTGAATTAATTTCATTTGCAATTAATCTTATAAAATAAACTCCAGATGAAATAGGATTATCAATATAACTAATATTAAATACCTCTGAATAATAACCTGCCTCTAAAGTCTTATTTAATAGAGTATGAATTAAATTTCCATTAATATCAAAAATTTCAATTTTTACATTAGAATTTTCTTTTATTTGGAATTCAATTACGGTTTGTGGATTGAAAGCATTTGGATAGTTTTGCTTCAATAAAGTTTTAGAGGGATTTCCTAACTTGACAAAAAGTTCATCACTATAGCTGTAACTTCCATCTATATCAATCATTTTAAGCCTGTACAAATATTCTCCAGCTGACAGATGATTATCAGTGAATTTGTAAGACTGTTCTTTATTTGAATTTCCTTTTGAATTAATAAAGCTTAAGCTTTCCCATTGCCCTGTATGATTGAACTTAGAGATATTTTTTCTTTCTACTTCAAATCCTAAAGTATTGACCTCTGATGCTGTTTCCCAATAAAGATTTACTCTACCTTCAACAATTTTATAGTGAAAAGAAATCAATTCGACAGGTAGGGGAATAGTGCCCTCAGGGTCTGTTATTGATGGAACAACGTTATATGGAGGTTGATTTATTGTAACTGCTATACAAGTTGCATCAATATTATTATTTGTATTGGCATTACTTGCAATATCATATACTAACCAGAAGTAATTGCTACCATTGACTAATTGTTGATTACCTGAAATCGTAAAAGTACCTGAAGGATTTAATACATTTGAACCAAACTGTGTGTTTGTTGAAAAAACAGGTGAAGTTGTGTAATAAACTCTTGCGGCAGTTATATCATTTGTATTTGATGTACCGTTTGTTGTAAATGTTATTGATTGGACATTGACAGTTTGATTATAATTTGACTTTAGGTAATAAAGACAAATTATAGGATTATTATTTGTGCCTGGGTTTAAACTATTAGATGTACCTTGAACTGCAAAGACAGAATCATTTTTACCAACATAAACAGGACCAGATGGTGTCCCTCCGTATTTTCTTACCCCATTTGAAGGTTGTGAGCTTAAATCATATACAATACTACTTCCATCGCTATTAAAATTATAAAATGCAACGGTATTACCATCAACTGAATAGGATGAAGGGGTAAAATTAGTTGTATATCTCACAATATTCGAAAACCTTACATTATCAATGAAACCTCTAAAAGAAGGGTAAGAATTGGGGTCGTAATCGTGTTTCTCAGCTCCAAAAACAATATAAGGATCATTTGCCCAAACTGTTGAACGTCCAACTCTATAAGATATGTTTCCTGTTGGACCAGTCCCATTTGCTGACTGAACTCCATTGACAAAAATTCTCATTTGACCGTTGATGTGATTTCTTGTTACTGCAATATGAACCCATTGATTATTTGGAATTTGTGAGCTTGTTATGATTGTAAATGACTGAGAACCATTATTTA
Source organism: Ignavibacterium sp. (assembly GCA_025056745.1). Lineage (GTDB taxonomy): Bacteria > Bacteroidota > Ignavibacteria > Ignavibacteriales > Ignavibacteriaceae > Ignavibacterium. Next base: position 5,854 of record JANWVQ010000144.1, on the reverse strand, counting down.
CTCCAAAAGCAACTCTTCCATTAACTAAAGATATTCCGTAATCACCATAATCTCCAGCGCCGAAAATGTCTCTATCAATTATAATATGACCTAGAGTCCAATCATCATTTGCACCCTGACTTGCAGAGCTCCCTAATGGATTTTCTGATAATACAGCTTTCAGCTCAAATTCTATTGTAAATGAGTTTGCTAAGTTTATTGGTTGATTCTGATTTGATATTAAAATTTTTACTCTGTCAATATCATTTACACCATTTCCAAAAAATCTTAAACATTTATCTTGAGTCATTATTGTAATTGTATTTAATAATAAAAATAAGATTGTTCTTCTCATTTATCACCCTCATTTATTTCAAAAATAAACAATTAAAATTAAGTTAAAATTAATTTTTGTTTAAATGAAATTATGAGTGAAGTCAATTACAAGCTCTTCTTAACAGCCTTAGCTAATTGATTAATTATTTGAAATATCACTTCGTCAGGAACGCCATCGTAATGTTTGGATTGGAATCTCATATCACATTGATCATTTACATAATCAATTACAACAAATCTTTCATCATCTGTAACTGCAATTTCAGATGAAAAGAAATCTAAACCAGTTATTTTAGCGATTCGTGAGGTTATTCTAAATAATTTATTCAACTTAAATTTTTCAATTTCTTCTCTTCTAAGAACTGAGTAAAGATGGGTTTGATCATCCCACCAACAGCTGAACGATTTTCCAAAAGCCCAAAAGCATCTAAACCAAGCTCTTTTATTCTCAAAATATTTTGGGATAATCTTCTCTTGAAGGATGTATTTATCTTCCTCTAAGTTTTTTCTTTCTTCTAAAACTTCTTTAAGTGTTTCTGCACCAGTAACAACACCAATTCCACCACCAGTTGTGTTACAAGGTTTGATAATGAATGGTCTTCCTAAAACAGCAAGTTCTTCGATTGATAGTTTTATGGTTTCATTTTTCTTATGCGGCGGAATTATTATTGAGTATGGAACCTGTATTCCACCAGAGATAAATTCTAAATGCATTGATGCCTTATCAGTTGCGTGTTTAACTCTGTCATAAGGATTAAAAATTCTGCATTTTCTTCTTTGTAAAATTTCTCCTAATTCTGTGAAATCCTCATCAACGTCAGAAGCTCTGTCTAAATAAGTGTTAAAAAAGAGTTTACGATTTCTAACATCTTCTGTTACATCATAGATGTTATAATAGGATATTCTATAAGTTGAAATTCCATTTTGTTGAAGAATATTTTCCACTTCATTGACAAAGTCTATATCATATTCCCATTCATAACTGATTGCGAAATCGAATTTTTCCATTTTGTTTTGTTTACTTTTAATACTGATTGAAGAATTTCTATTTTTGCACTTGTTAAATTTAATATCATACTACTAAAATTTATGCAAAAGAACTTTTCGGCTCTGACTTTAATTTTCCTGACGGTTTTTATTGACCTTTTAGGATTTGGTCTATTGATTCCTGTATTGCCTTCTTTTGGAGTAAATGTTTTGAACATTGATGAGTTTTCCATTGGCATAGCAATCTCGATATATTCATTTGTTCAATTTTTATTTAATCCGATTTTTGGAAAAGTATCTGATAAAAATGGTCGAAAACCAGTTATTCTTTTTTGTTTGTTTTTGAATGCACTTGGATATTTGATTTTTGCATTCACAAATAATTACATAATGCTTTTAGTTTCAAGAATAATTGCAGGAATTGGAGGAAGTAGTATTTCTGTTGCTCAAGCATATATTGCAGATATAACAACTTCAGAAAATCGTTCAAAAGGAATGGGACTGATTGGAAGTGCATTTGGATTGGGTTTTGTTTTCGGTCCTCTTTTGGGTGGAATACTTGCTGAATATGGATACGAAATTGTTGGATTTGTCTCGGCAGGTTTTTCTTTTGCTGCTTTAATATTGACTTCATTTATGTTGCCTGAATCTTTGAAGATTTCCAAAGTAAATGAAAGCTCAAAAACTGAAAATAGAAAAATCAGATTGATAAATACTCAATCTTTCAAATATGTTTTTAGTAAAGCAGATTTAGGTTTACTGATCACATTATTTTTTATTTTAACTTTTTCTTTTGCGAATATCTACGGCACTTTTGCCTTGCTTGGAATTCAGGTTTATGGATTTTCTGATAAACAAAATGGTTATATGTTTGGAATTACAGGAATTGTATCAGCTTTGGTTCAGGGAGTTTTCATTGGAAAAATTTCAAAATATCTTAGTAGAAAAAAAATAATAATAATTGGTTCACTTTTAGTAAGTTTAAATCTTGCTTTGATTCCTTATGCAGTTAATTTTCTCGGACTTGCAATAGTGTCTGTCTTTTTATCAATTGGAACAGGAATTCTGCAGCCAACTGTATTAAGTTTGATTTCAGAGGTAACATCAGAATCTGAGCAAGGTTTAATTCTTGGAATAAATCAATCAATGTCAGCTTTTGCAAGAATGCTTGGACCTCTTTGGGGTGGATTTGCTTTCGAATATCTCGGTTATCCGTTTCCATTTTTAACTGGTGCATTTTTTACTGCAATAATGTTTTTGATTGCTATTTTTTATTTACCAAAAAAAATTAAACTCGATTAATCAAGATGTTCAAAGTTGGAAAAATAAGTATCGAAAAAGCACTTTTACTTGCTCCAATGGAGGATGTAACTGATTTATCATTCCGTCTTGTTTGCAAAGAACTTGGAGCAGATGTTGTTTACACTGAATTCGTAAACTCAGAAGGATTAGTCCGAGGCAGCGAAAAAACTCATAAGAAATTAAAAATATCAGATGAAGAAAGACCAGTTGGAATTCAGATTTATGGTGGTGAACTTAATTCAATGATTGAAGCTGCCAAAATTGCTGAATCAGAAAATCCTGACATAATTGATATCAATGCTGGTTGCTGGGTGAAAAAAGTTGTTGGCTGTGGTGCCGGAAGTGCTTTGATAAAAAATCCCCCTTATCTTCAGACTTTGGTTGGTGAAATTGTTAAAGCAGTTAAAATTCCGGTTACTGTAAAAACAAGAATTGGTTGGGATGAGAATGATATGCGAATTGTTGAGATTGCTGAAAGATTGCAAGATGTTGGAGTTGCAGCATTAACAATTCACTGCAGAACAAGAAAGATGGGACATCGTGGTGATCCTGATTGGAGTTGGATTAACAAAGTAAAAGAGAAAGTTTCAATTCCGATAGTATTAAACGGTGGAGTATTTACTGCAGAGGATGCAAAACGAGCTTTCGATGAAACTAATGCGGATGCAGTTATGATTGCAAGAGGAGCTATTGGAAATCCCTGGATTTTTTCAGAAGCTAAAGAGCTAATTTCAAATGGCTTGATAACAACTCAAATTGATGAAGATAAAAGAATTAAAACTGCTTTACGTCATCTTCAAATTGCAATTGAAATCAAGGGTGAAAGACGCGCTGTGATTGAGCATAGAAAATTTTATTCAGGTTATCTGAAAGGCTTACATCATTCTTCAAGAATTAGAAATGAGTTGATGAATTATACTGACTATGCTTCCGTTGAAAATTGTTTGATGAAATATCTTGAAGAATTAAAATTTCATAATTATTTGAAAAGTCTTATTTAATGATTGAAAATTTAATTGAAGAAAATTTAGAAGAACGGAATCTTTATAACTATAATCCTCGAAAATCAGTAAAATCAAAGTCATCAGTGTTCTATTACTTTTTATGAATTCACAGAAATTTGCAAGAATAATCTCAACGTTATTTGTTCCACCGAGCTTTTCGCTGATTACTTATGTTTTATTTTCAATCTACATAGAAGAAACTTTTAATAATTCAATTTCGCTACTTATTACCACAACTTTGTTTGGATTTGCTTTCCCGATTTTGATGTTTGTTATAATGAGAAAAAAGAATTTAGTATCTGACCAGGATGCATTGATAAAAGAGCAGAGAACTTTACCATTCATCATTGCTACTGGTATTTATTTAGTCGGCTTGTTCTTCTTAATCTATTCTAATGTAAGTATAATATCAATTGCCTTTTGGATTTGTTTTATTTCAAACACAATAATTACAATCATTATCAACAAATACTGGAAAATCAGTATTCACTCAATGGGAGCCAGCGGTGGTTTTGCGGCTTTAATGTTTGCTTTTGGAATTGTTGCTCTACCTTTTATCATAATCGTAATTTTAGTTGGGTGGTCAAGAATTAAACTTAAATGTCATACTTTCTCACAAGTAATAGCAGGAATTGTATTGGCTTTTATATCTGTTTATTTTCAAATGTATTTATTAACAAATTATTTTTCTTAGTATGATTAAATATGAAATATCATCAAACACTGCAGTAATTACTTTGAACCGTCCTGATAAAAGAAATGCACTTAATCCTGAGCTTGTTAATGAATTAAAGCAGACTATAACAAATTCTGAATCAAATGATGAAATAAAATCTATCATTATAACAGGCGAGGGAAGTGCTTTCTGTGCTGGTGCAGACTTAGAATACTTAAATCAAATAAAAGATTTTTCTTCATTAGAAAATGAGAAGGACTCTAAAAATCTCGCTGAATTATTTGAGAAAATTTATTTCTGTTCAAAACCAACTATAGCTGCTGTAAACGGACCTGCAATTGCTGGCGGTTGTGGATTAGCTACTGCTTGCGACTTTGTTTTCGCTGATAATGAAAAAGCTAAGTTCGGTTATTCTGAAGTGAAAATTGGATTTGTTCCCGCTATTGTTTCTGTACTACTTTTAAAGCGAACTTCTTCATCAAAAGCATTTCAACTTTTACTCAGTGGTGATATTATTGATTCTAATGCTGCAAAAGAATTTGGTATAGTTGATTTTATTTGTGAGAATTCTCTAAGTGAAGCAAAAAATTATGCCGATAGATTAAATTCAAATTCTCAGGAAAGCATTAAGTTTATAAAATCAATGAAAAGATATTTTGAATTTTCTTCAGTTGATAATGCAATTAAATATCTGCTCGAATTAAATGCAATCAGTCGCTCAACAGATGATTTCAAAAATGGTTTATTAAAATTTTTAAGTAAGTGAAAGGAACTTAAATGGACTTAAAGCAATATATCCGCAATGTCAAAGATTTTCCAAAACCCGGAATTATGTTTCGTGATATAACAACTTTGCTGAAAAATCCTGATGCGATGAAATTCACGGCTGATACTTTATATAATTTTTGTAAAGATAAGAATATCAATAAAGTAATAGGAATAGAATCACGGGGATTTATCTTCGGTGCAATTCTTTCAAAAATGTTAAATGCAGGATTTGTTCCTGTGAGAAAACCCGGTAAGTTACCTGCAGATAAAATCTCAGAATCATATCAGCTTGAATATGGAACAGATACTTTAGAAATTCATTCAGATGCAATTCAAAAAGGTGATAGAGTTTTAATCCACGATGATTTACTTGCAACAGGTGGAACTATGGAAGCAGTTTGCAAATTAGTAGAAAGACTTGGTGGGGAAGTAGTTCAGATTTCTTTTATCGTCGAGTTAAGTTTTCTTAATGGCAGAGAAAAATTATCAAAATACGACGTTCGTTCAATAGTTATTTATGAAGATGAGAACTGAGTATTTTTTAACTTAAACAAAGTCTATCAAGGTTATATTTGAAAAGAAAATATTTGCCCACGAAGAATATTGAAAGTAATGGTAAATAATAAATTGGTTGCAAATAGAATGAATGATTTAATGATTTTTTGAATGAAAGTAGAGACTTGCTGCGGTAAGTCTTTACACTTAAAAGATTACAAAATCATTATTAGGAGAAACGAGGTAGTTAGTTATCTTTTATAAGTATCCCATATATCTATCTAATATTTTGATAATAAATTGTTTG
>JANWVQ010000156.1 GCA_025056745.1 Ignavibacterium sp. | reverse complement strand
TGGATTTCGACTTCCACCAATAAATAAAGTAAAAGTCGCAAAGTTTTCACCAGCTCGATTAGGAAATATTATAGAACTCCATAATGCACCAAGAAATGATTTCTTCTCTTTTTCTGGAATTAAAAATCCAAAACCATCGAGAGTTTGTCCTATACTTTTCTTTTCATAAGCAAGGAAATAGACTAAAACTGGAGGATAATAAATGGCGTCACAGTGATATTTAATTTTTGCATCAAAATTGCTAAGAAGATTGCCCGCTACAAAAGCAGGGACAGTGGATAAAATTCCATCACAAAAAATTTCTTCAGTAGAGTTATTAATATCATAGGTAACTTTATATTTATCTCCACTTTTAATTATTGATCGAACATTTGCATTGGTTATAACATTTTCCCCGAGAGAATTTGCAATTGCTTTTGGAAGTGTGATCATTCCATTCCTGAATGAAATCATTTTAGCAGATTGTTTGGATTTCTCAGCTCGTTTTTTTCTTTTCCTTATGCTTCTGATTGTCCCAATGAATATTCCCCCATATTCTTCTTCAAGAGCATATAATTTAGGGAATGCTGATTTTACACTAAGGTCTTCAGGTCTGCCAGCATAAACTCCGGCGACAAATGGGTTTATAGCATAGTCTAAAAATTCTTTTCCTAATCTTCTTGTAACAAACTCCGCAACACTTTGATAATATCCATCGTTTGATCGGCTTATAAATGGCTCTAAGAATAATCTTAACTTGGCTTTAGTTGAGAATAATTTTGAAGTTATGAAGTCTTTTGGATTCATCGGTAACGGATTTAGTACTCCATCACGTAATATGTATCTTTTGTTTGCTTCTTTATTTGCATAGAGTAATTCATCTTTAAGATTTAACTCTTCAACCAATTGAGCAATTATTGGAGTTGTTTCTAAAGCAGAGTTAGGTCCTCTATCGAAAAGAAAACCATTTTCAACAACAGTTTCAATTGATCCACCAACATCTGCTTTTTTTTCAAGAACAGTTATATCAAATCCTTTTTTTGTCAGGAGGTATGCTGAAGTTAATCCTGATATTCCAGCTCCAATTACTACTACTTTTTTTGATGAAGATGAATTCATAATAATCTCAAAAGTTTTTTGGCAAAGTTAATTAGAAAATAGATAAAGGTTTGTATAATTACATTGTGAAGGTTTCACCTAAATCTTTGATTGCAAGATTGATTTTATAATTTTTAATTGAATTTTGTAACCAGTTGAGAGGTTCTTCAATTGGTTCGGTTCCTTGTCTAAATGTTTTGGTATGAATTGGAATAAAATACTTTGCTTGAATGTGGTTATCTGCCATAATCAAGGCTTCTTCTGGGTCACAATGATTTCTTCTCCAGGGTTTATAAGCGCCTATCGGCATTATTGCAATATCGATGTTTTCATTCTTCAACGGTTTGAATAAATCTGTCATTGCAGTATCACCGCCGAAAAATATTTTCCTCCCTAACCTTTCGATTAAGTAAGCATTATAACTTCTTCCATTTTTGAAATAACCCTTTGATCTGTCTCTCTCCCAAGGATATCTCCAACCGAAATGTTTGACTTC
>JANWVQ010000154.1 GCA_025056745.1 Ignavibacterium sp. | reverse complement strand
AAACCCACATCATTATCTATTGTTTTGGAAATCAAAATTTGAGGAAAATCCATTATAAGAAAAGAATTTGATAATGTGTCTTCACCTCCAATAACGATAAGATAAGAGATGTTCAATCTTTTTAGATTTTCGAGAATTATTTGACTTGAATTTTCGATATTTTTCAAATTAACTCTAGAAGATCGTAAGATTGTACCTCCAATATTTTTAGGAATAGAAATTTTTGATAAATCAATAAAATTATTCTCTATAATCCCCTTCCAACCATTAAGAAAACCATAAACTTCAATGTTTTCCCTCTTAGCTTGTATTTTTATCTGTGAAATAACTGAGTTTAATGGTTGTACATCACCTCCTCCGGTTAGAATTCCAACCCTTTTATTCAATTTTGTCCCAAATTTTTTATAAATATTTCAGTCTTTAATTCATTGGATTTATAAATAGCTTCAACGACTTGATTTGCAACTAATCCATCCCAACCATTCCTTAAGGGCTGTCTTTTTTCTTCTATTGAAACTCTAAATTCGTTCCATTCTGACTCCCAACTTAGATCTACATCAGGATATTCATATTTTTGAATTGATGGCCTTCCACCAGATATATTTCGTTTACCCAACTCCAGAGATTCATTACCATAACTTCCACCTAATCCAGTGATCTTCAAATAGCCATCAGTGCCAAATATTTCAAAATAAAAAGTATTTTTCCAACAAGTCCAACTAACGTGAAAAATTGCTGTAACATCATTATCACAGTTAAGAATGGCATATGCATTATCCTCAACATCAATATTCCAAAACTTTGTTTCTATCTTTCCAAAAACAGATTTAATATCACCTGCAAACCACCTAATAAGATCAATTAGGTGAACCCCTTGGTCTAATAATTCACCACCTCCACTGATTATTTTTTTTGACCTCCATTCATTTTCCATGCCTGGTCTAGATCCGTGACCATAGAAGGCCCTAATATTTATAATTTTTCCTATTTCGCCATTTAATAATAGTTCTTTTGCTTTAATGATTGCAGGATGAAAAATATGATTAAAGCCCACTTTAAGAATTTTACCATAAAATTGGGCTGTATCAACCATCGATTTTGCCTCTACAGAATTTCTTCCTAATGGCTTTTCACACAAAACGTGCTTACCATTTTTTAATGCTGATAAAGTGATTTTTTCTAAAAAATCATTTGAAGTAGAATTTATAATTACGTCAATATCTGGATTTAAAGTTACTTTTTCCCAATTTTGCTCCACTTTGCATTTATATTCATTTGCTAAATTCAAAGCTCTTTCATAATTGATATCACAAACTACTAGTAACTTATCATTTGAAAAGGCTTTTAATGCATTAGCTCTTTTCTTCCCAATTAGTCCGCATCCTATAATACCTACATTCATAGAGTCCGTAAAAATTTTTTATTATCGATTCTTCTTAAAACTGCAAAATCTTCATCATTTTTTAATAATTGGCGAAATTCTTCATCTTGCCAGGGGTCCCATTGTGCACTTATCAGCTTTCCTGTAATACCATTGGAATCCTCTGATGCCAAAAAGCATACTAAATCTGCAACCAAATTGGGGTCATCTCCTCCAACCTCTTTTTTGATTTTTGTATTTTTATACTCGTCCCCGAGTATTTCTCCCTTCTGTAAAATTTCATCAAGCATCTTTGTATTTATGACACCAGGAGCGATTGCATTTACATCAATATTAAATTCTTTAATTTCGGTTGCAAGTGTCTCAGTAAACCTAACAATTGCAGTTTTCGAAACAGCGTAAGCAGTGAAAAATTTTCGTGCGAATGTAGCACCACCTCCTGAGAAATTAATTATTTTACCCTTTTTATTTCTTATCATTAACTTTAGGCAATAATATGTAAATGAAACTGTACCGAACAGATTAATATATATATTGTTAAACCAATTTGAGAGTTCCAAGTCAATAAATTTTCCAATTGGAGCTTGGATAGCTGCACAATTAACTAAAACATCAATCTTGCCAAACTTGTTTTCAACTTTTTCAACAGCTTTTAAAATTGAAGAATTATCCGATAGATCAGACTTGATTGTAAAACAATTAACGTTACTTAATTTTTTTTGCAATTCTGTTAGTAATGATTGATTCCTTCCAATTAATCCAATTATAGCTCCCTCATTAGAAAATCTTTTTGAAATTAATGTTCCAATTCCTCCTGTTGCACCAGTTATTAAACAAACTTTATTTTCAAGTTTCATAATTTCCTTTATTTTTAATTAACTGATCAGGTGTATCAAATGAATAGAGCTCTTTATAATAAAATACCCCAAATAAAGGTATATTATTCTCAATTAATTTTGGGAAAATATCCCTACCGAAATCAGAGAATCCCTCTGGAATAAAATCGAGTATTTTTGGATGTAAATAATATATCCCTGCATTGACCCATTTGCTAGTTGTCTCTCCATATTTAGGTTTCTCTATAAACTTTAAAATTTTCCCATTATCATCAAATTCTGCGACACCACTTTCAGTCACATCCTCCTTCCAATGAAAACCTATGATTGCAATTGCTTCAGTCTCTTTTTGTTTATTAACAAGAGCCATTAAATCAAACTGGTGATAATTATCGCCGTATATTACAAAAAATGGAGTTTGATTTAAAAATATTCTAAAGTTATTTAATGCACCAGCGGTACCAATTAAAAAAGACTCATAAGAATAGGTAATATTAACGCCAAATTTAGACCCATCCCCAAAATAATTTTTTATTTTGTCAGCTAAATGATGTGTATTAATAAATATTTCTTTAATACCAAACGACTTACACAAATCAATATTATGTTCTAAAATTGGTTTCCCTTTAAATTTAATCATTGGCTTTGGTAATGAAAGACCTACGTTTTTTAATCTACTACCTTTTCCTGCTGCAAGTATCACTGCTTTCAAATTAGACCCTTACTTAATTCATTCTTAATGTATTCAATAGAAATTTTCAAACCATCTATTAATGAGGTTTTGGGAAACCAACCTAAAGATTTAGCTAATGAGATATCAGCCAAAGTTTCTTGAGCTTCACCAGGTAAATCTGGCATATAGATTGGCTCTATTTTAGAGTTTAATAAATCTGATATTATTGAATATATTTCATTTATTGAATAATTATATCCACTACCTAAATTAAAAACTTTTCCTGTAGTTCTATCATCTCTTAAACACATTAAATGAAAGTCATTGACATAATCAACAAAAATAAAATCCCTTCTTTTTTCACCTGTACCAAAAATGATGGGATTTTCTCCTTTGAGTAATTTAATAATAAAAGAGCTAAAAACTGGAGGGATTGTTCTTCTATAATCTTGTCTAGGACCGTAGACACAAAAATATCTTAATGCCGTAAATTTCAAATTATGGAATCTTGAATATCCTTCAGCAAAATACATAGATGATAATTTACTTATTGAATAAAAACTTTTAGGGTATACTTCGCTCTCTGGTGTAGGAAATTTATTCGTGCCTTCATATAAAGCAGAAGATTCAGCATATATAATTTTTTTTATTTTGTTTATTTTTGCTGCTTCAAATACATTAACAGTTCCATAGATATTTATATCAACTGTTTCCAAAGGATCTTTTTGACAATCACTTATACAATTTTTTGCAGCTAGATGAAATAAATAATCGACACCATTTAGTATTTTATGAATATCTTTGCTTCTAATATCACTTAGATAAAATTCAACGCCATTTGGAATTTGCTCTTTAACACCATATGATAAATTATCTATTCCTATTACGTGGTAATTTTCTGCTAGTAATCTTTCCGCAAGATTAGAACCAATAAATCCGGCAACACCTGTGATCGCAATTTTAATATCTTTACTCATATATTAACCAAAACTTTACATCCTTCCCAATCAAACCTAAAATCCATATATCTTAATCCAACATTTTCAAGAGCATTCCTCAGGACCTTTCTTTTACCTAATTCCACACAGAACAATAAAAATCCTCCACCTCCTGCGCCCATTATTTTACCACCTATTGCACCGTTTTTTAGTGCAAGTTCATACCAAAAATCGATCTTATCGTTTGACATTTTTTGAGATATTTTTTTCTTAACATTCCAGTGTTCATTCATTAATTTCCCAAAAGTGTAAATATCATCATTCTCCAAAGAATTTTTAATTTCTTTTCCGATTTCCTTTATTATGTGAACCGAATTCACTGCATCATTATGTTCTACTTTCATTTTATTACTCTGCTCAGATAAAATCTCATTAGCATCTCTCTCAATATTTGTATAAAACATCATCAGACTACTTTCTAATTCTTTTATGGTTTCTTGATGAATTTTTAAAGGTTTTACAATCACACTACCTGAAGTATCAATTTCAAGTGTTATAATCCCACCAAAAGCTGCTGCATATTGATCCTGCTTTCCAATTGGTTTACCGATTTTTTCGATTTCTATTTTACAAGCCTCCTCTGCTAGTTCTTGTGTGGATATATACCTTTTTTTGAGGGTGTTTAATGCTCTTAGTAGCCCAACTGTATATGAACTTGATGAACCCATCCCAGTTCCAGCAGAAATGTCTGCCATTGAACTTATTTCTATTGGTTGATTAATTTCAAGGTACTTTAAAGATTCTCTTACTATGTCGTGTTTTATTTTATCAATTTCCCCTAAGTTTAATATTTCTGTTTTTGAATAATTAATTTTAATTTTATTTACAATTGCCGGAACATTTACGTTTATATACATATATTTGTTAATTGCCGCAGTTATTAAAAATCCTCCAAATTTACTATAGTAGGATGGTAAATCAGTACCTCCTCCTCCTAGAGGAAGTCTAAAAGGCGTTCTTACTAAAATCATTTAATCTCCAATTTATTATTTTAATTATTAAGAAGCTCCTCTTCCATTTAACAAAATTGGTATTGTTTTTAATAATATCTTTAAATCTAACCATAAAGACCAATTATCAATGTAATATAGATCAAGTTTTACCCATTCATCAAAAGATTTTATCTCATTACGACCTTTTACTTGCCATAGGCAAGTAAGTCCAGGTTTAACACTCAATCTTCTTCTTTGCCAACTTTCGTAATGTATTAATTCGTGAGGCCCAGCAGGTCGAGGTCCAACTAAGCTCATATCACCTTTTAATACGCTAAAAAGTTGTGGAGTCTCATCAATACTAAATTTTCTCAGCCATCTACCAAAAGGAATAATCCTTGGATCATCCTTAATTTTGAAGACAGGTCCAGTCATTTCATTTTTTGAAAGTAGTTCTTTTTTAATTTCATCTGCATTCTTAACCATTGTTCTGAATTTCCAGCTCTTAAAAGGTTTTTTATCTTTTCCTACAACATTCCACGTGTAAAAAATAGGTCTTCCATCTGAAAGCCAAATTCCAATTGCTGCAATTATCATAAATGGAGTAAATATAATAATTGCAACTATTGATAATAATATATCAATAATTCTCTTTAAAAAATGTTGGAATTCATCATCATTCGTAGTTTTAAATGTTATAAAGTTCAATCCAAAAATATTATTAACTTGAACGTTTTTTGTAATTTTACCAAAAAAATCTGAATTAAGTCTAATAATAACACCTTCTCTTTCACATACTTCAAAAACCTCTCTAAAGGTATCAAATCTTTTTGTTGAAATAGTAAATATTACTTCTTCTGGATTTTTTTCTTTTAAAATTTTTTCAATATCTTTAATATTACCCAATACATTATATCCATAGAAATTTTTATTGATTTTCTCAGGATCACCGCTCAATAGACCTATAATATCTATTCCCCATTGGAAATTATTTTTTACAACATCGATAAAATTTTTAGCTCTAGTGCCGGTTCCTATAATCAATACTTTTTTTCTATTAATTCCTTTTTTTCTTATGTAATTAGCCAATAAATATAGAAAACTTTTCTGTACTCCAAAAACAAACAGATTAATAAAAAATGAAATTAAAACCAATGGTCTGTTTAATTCTGAATCATTTGTCATAAACGAATAAAAAACTAAAATTAGAGAGGCAGAGATTGAAACTTTTAAGACATTTTTATATTCATTTGATAGAGAATGAAATCTTTTATAAGAATAAGCTTTATAATGATTAAATAAAATTACAATTATAAAACTTAAAAACAACCAAATACTTATTTTGTTTGTAGTTAAATCAAAATTATGATTATTTACATATAACATCCAAATATTAATGGATATGATATAACTTATTAAAGCGCTAAAAAAATCTAAAATTTTAATAATAATTGAATTGTATCTTGAGCTATAGATCATTTTTTAAATACTAAATATTTAATAAATGAAAAAACAAAAAATGTATTTACGATAGAATACCTTTTGAACTTTTTGGGATCTTGTAATGCTCTGTATAACCACTCCAAACCAAACTTTGTCCATTTAGGTGCAGGTTTCTCTAAGCCAGCAATTACATTAAAACTCCCACCTACTCCGATCACTATATTAACATTTAACCTTTCAAAGTTTTTGTGGATAAAAAACTCTTGTTTCGGAGAACCCATACCAACAAATAATATATTTGGTTTGACTTTATTTATTTCATTGATAATATCTTCTTCATCTTTATCTTTATAGTATCCATCTTTAAGGCCACAAATATTTAGTTCAGGATAAGTCATTTTTAATTTATTGTACAGGATTTTAAGGACTAACTCCTTCGAACCCAAAAAATATACCGAATAATCATATAAATTTGCGATTTCTAATAGCTTTAGCATTACAGGATAACCACCAACATTCATTTGCTTTAATGGTTTCCTTAATAAAAACATTCCAATATTAATTGCATTTTCTGGTAAAATTATCGAGGCATTATTTATAGCCTCACGTAATGATGGATTCTTTGACATTAAATAAATTTTATTAGCATTTAACACTGCCAAAAAATGCTTTTCATTTTTATTGATAGTGTTTTTTACAAAATTAATTAATTCATAATAGTTTAAGTTATCCACGGGATAGCTCAAGAAATTAGTTCTTTCAATCATAACTTTTGCTCCTAAAACCACTTAATGATAATAAAATCCAACTTAAAGACCATCTTATATATGGAGTTTTGTGCATCAAAAATTTTCTTCGATAGTAAAAATATCCATATTCATTATATAAATTATCTAAAGCAAAAAATAATACTTGTGATGATTTTGTCAATTCATTAAAATTTATTAAAGTTATTATTGATTGTGCAGTATTAGTTGCATCTATTGGATAGAATCTATCAGAATAATACTTGGGATAACCATTTTCATCGAATAAATTTTCTAAATAATATTTTAATCCTCTTTTCAAATATTCTTCATATTCATTATAACCACTTAATTCTATAAAAGATTTTAAGCTATCTAACACATAGGCTGTATGAAAATTATCAACCCATTTTCTTGCATCACCTTTTGAATAATACCACGAACCATCTTCATTCTGATTTCTAACCACAAAATCAACTGTTTTTTTTGCCTCTAATATATATTTAATATCTTTAGTAAGTTCATAAACCTGAGATAGTAAACGCGCCCCTTTCATTGTTGCGTTATATACTTTTTGCCTGTCATTTGGAGAATATGAAAAACAAAATGTTTCACCCTCGTACGATCTATTTAAATCATCTAATACAAAATTAGCACTGCTTATTAAAATTTTTTTGACCCTTTCATCTTTTGTATATGACCAATACTCATACAATCCATTAGTAATAATTCCAGTAGCTACAACGGTTGGACAATATTTTGGAATTTTAGTGTATCTAGCTTCCCAATCAAAATTATATCCCCAGCAATATCCTGAATATCCCTTTGATTTTGACTCCTCAAGCTTTTCAAGTAAATAAATGATTTCATTTTGAAAAAAATCTTTTTTTTCTGGATAACACTTTGATAAATACGTATATGCTTGAATACAAAGTCCACCAGTAACTGGATTGAACTCTTTTTTTATTCCAATCAATGGTCTTAGATTGATTGGAATTCTCCTAAAAACTTGCTGTGCAGTAAATCTTATTAGTTTATTTGAGGATAAGATAGGAAGTTTGAACAAAGGTGAATTAAGTACATCATAAGGATCATAACCTTTGTAATCTTCTTTCTTGATGTAATTAATAAGTTTAAAGATTATATCATCTAATTTTTCTTTTGTGATAAAATTATTGGTACTCATTCTTGAGCAATTTTGTTGCCTCAATAGTTAAAAAAGTAGTTCTATATATTGATTCAAAGCTTAAATTTGTATCGCTATTTTCAACTAATGATTTATAAAAAATATCTATTTCCTCTTTATGTCCCTTTTTACCGTCAAATCTATATTTCTTTAACTTACCATTTTTACTTAATTGTACCTCCTTAAAATCTATCAACCTAGCTGATTTACCTCCAGAATGGATTTCACAATATTCTTTCTCTATACCTTTATCACCATTTGAGTGGTATATTAAATTTGCTAGCGAACCATTTTTATATTTTACGGTTATAATGATATTATCATTAATTATGTTTTTATTTACCTTATTATCTAGTGATTTAATAGTGAAATCTTTAACCTCATCTTCGATCATAAAATCAAAAATATCTATAAAATGACACCCTTCACCAATTAATCTCCCACCTTCTTCAATTCTTTGTGTCCAATGTTCAGATTTTATAAATCCCGCATTAACTCTGTAATTAATTAAATATGGTTCTTTGGTATCCTTAAAAAATTCTTTAATCAATCCAAATTGTTTTGAAAATCGTCTGTTAAATCCTACCATTAACTTTACATTTGAATTTTCGTAAACTCTCTTAATCTCTATTAATTCATTTTCATTTATGCACAAAGGTTTTTCAACAAAGACATTTTTACCTTTCTTTAAGGTCTCAATTACATATTTACCGTGAGTTGAATGATGAGTGACGATAAAAACTGTATTTATATTCTTATCCTCTAATACTTCTTCAGGTTTTGAAGAATAAGAGATAAAACCAAATTTTTCT
>JANWVQ010000068.1 GCA_025056745.1 Ignavibacterium sp. | reverse complement strand
TACATTTCGGAATTGGAATTGCCATTACTTTATCGTTGTTCAAAGGCTTTGACTTATTTGTCATCTTATGAAGGATTTGGATTACCTGTTTTGGAAGCGATGGCTGCAGAAACTGCGGTTATAACATCTAAATCAGAAGCGATAAAAGAGTTCTCTCAAGATTCTGTTTTTTCTGTAAATCCAGTTAATGTTGAAGAAATCATTGAGGCTTTTAATAAAATTATCAATTATGAATCTGAAGTGAAAGAAAAAATAGTTAAATCAAAAAGTATTGCTGAAAAATTTCGTTGGAAAAACTCAGCACAAATAATCTTAGAACAGTTTAATAAAATAGACTGATGAATACTGAAAAAAATATAGATGTTTCTGTTGTAATTATATCTTGGAAGATGAGAGATCTTCTGAATAAATGTTTGGAGACTCTTTATCATTTTACTAAAGAAATAAATTTTGAAGTTATTGTTATAGACAACGACTCGCAAGACGGTACTTATGAAATGGTAAAAAATAATTTTCCTCAAGTAAGGTTAATTAAGAATTCTGAAAATCGAGGAGTTGCCCCTGCACGAAATCAAGGAATCAAAGAAACTAAGGGTAAATATATTCTTATACTCGATGCAGATATGGAATTCATTGATAATAGCATTAAACATCTTTTTGATTTTATGGAAAGTAATTTAGATGCTGGAATAGTGGGCTGTAAATTAATTGATCAAAATTTTAATCTTCAAACTTCCTGCAAGAGGTTTCCCAACTTATTAGCATTTTTATTCAGAAGATTAGAATGGATCGAAGCTGTAAGAAATTCCAAAACTCTGCGACATCATACTATGAAAGACTGGGATCATTCTGAAATCAAAGAAGTAGATTATATAATCGGTGCTTGTCAATTTTTTCGAAGAGAAGTGATTGAAAAAATTGGTCCTTATGATGATAAAATATTTTACGGTCCTGAGGATATTGATTTTTGTTTAAGAATTTGGAAAGCGGGTTGGAAAGTCTATTACTATCCATATACGAGTATTATTCATCACGAACAGAGAATTACCAAGAAAAATCTTTTCTCTGTTATTTCATTCAAACACTTTGCAGGTATCTTTTACATTTATAAAAAATATAATTTCAAATTAAAAGTCTGATGTCAAGAAGATTAGAAATAATAGTTTTATTACTCACTGATTTTGTAATGATAAACCTTGCATTCTTTCTGTACTATACTTTCAGAGTTGAATCTGGTTTATTTGAAATATTGATTCTACCAGAATTCCTATTACCTATGATTGCTCTTTATATCTACTGGTTATTGATTTTTACATTCGTAGGTATGTATCAAAGTTGGTTCGCTGCTTCAAGGTTTGATGAAATTTCAACTTTATTCAAAGCAACTTTTGTGGGAATATTCATTCTATTCTTTTTCATCTTCCTTGATGACTATATAAATAATGTTTCCTCAAATAAAAGGATTTTAATATTTATTTATTGGGGATTACTTGTTTTTCTTGTTGGTGGCGGTAGAATAATTATAAGAAGCATTCAACGAAATTTGTTGATTAGAGGATATGGCAGAAAAGGTGCGATAATAATTGGTTTTAATACTAAAGCTTTCGAAGTAATTGATTCTGTCTCTAAATCGCCTGCTCTTGGAATAGATATAAAATCTTTCTGTGTAACTAAAGAAAAAGATTTGAATCAAGAATATAAAAACATCAAAGTAGAAGCAACTGTTGAATCTCTTCCTGAGATGATTGATAGATACAATGCACAAGAAGTAATTCTCGCACTTGAAGAAGATGATCTTGATATAATTGGTGAAATAATTCCAATCTGTGATGATAAAAATGTAAAACTAAAGATGGTTCCAGATGTTTATGATATTTTAAGTGGACAAGCAAGGACAAGTCAGCTTTATGGTGTTCCGCTTATTGATGTAATGCCCGAATTAATGCCAGAGTGGGAAAGAAAACTCAAAAGAATTATGGATATAGTGTTATCTATAATTATTTTAATCTTTACTCTTCCTTTAACAATTTTAACAGCTATCGCAATAAAATTAGATAGTGAAGGACCTGTATTTTTCGTTCAGGAAAGAATGGGACAGAATGGGAAAATATTCAAGATGATAAAATTTCGCTCTATGAAAAAAGACGCGGAGAAGCACACAGGTCCTGTCTGGTCTCAAAAAGATGATCCACGTGTAACCAGAGTTGGAAAAATAATTCGTAAACTTCGTATCGATGAAATTCCCCAATTTATAAATGTATTAAAAGGAGATATGTCAATCGTTGGTCCCCGCCCTGAAAGACCTTATTTCGTTGAAAAATTATCTAAAGAGATTCCATATTACAAAAGAAGATTAAGAGTTCGGCCGGGGATTACAGGCTGGGCACAAGTCAAACACAAGTATGATGAATCTATTGAAGATGTAAAAATCAAATTGAGATACGATTTATTTTACATTGAAAATATGTCAATACGAATGGATTTAAAGATTCTTTTCAGGACTATATTTGTTGTTATGTTTGGTAAGGGGCATTATGAATAGTTCATTCAATTGTCATTCTGTAGTAATTCGATAGTCATTCAATTGTTTGTGGATTAAAATGAACTTAGATGAATTAAGAGTTTATAAAATTGCTATGGAAATCTCTGAGAAAGTTTGGAGTATTGTAAATTCTTGGGATTATTTTTCTAAAGATACAATAGGAAAACAATTAATAAGAGCTTGTGATTCAATAGCAGCAAATTTGAGTTAGGGATTTGGAAGGTATTCATTTAAAGAAGAAAAGCAATTTCCTTATTATGCAAGAGGTTAATTATATGAAACAAAAACTTGGCTAACTAAAGCAAAGAATCGCAAAATGATATCAGAGGAAGATTTTGAAAAAATAAATAAAGAGATAAATGATCTTTCAGTAAAACTAAACAATTATATTAACTCAATCGGGGAAAAATCTTTAAAGAACAACAAATGATTATTGAATGACTACCTAATGACTATTGAATGTCAATTAAATACAGCTTAATAAAAATAAATGACTAAAAATGAAAATCTTAGTAATAATCCCAACTTATAACGAATTAGACAACATAAGGAAAATCATTCCTGCTGTGTTGAGTCAAGATGAGAATATCGATATTCTAATTGTTGATGATAACTCTCCTGATAACACTGGTAAATATGTCGAAGAAAAAAGCAGAGTTGAACCTCGAATTAAACTTATTAAAAGACCTGGTAAAATGGGACTTGGAACAGCTTATATTACTGGTTTCAAATATGCAATCGACCACAACTACGATTTAGTCTTTGAAATGGACGCTGATTTTTCTCACGATCCTAAAGAGATACCTAATTTTCTTGAAGCAATAAAAGATGCTGACTTAGTTCTCGGAAGTAGATATATCAATGGAGTTCGTGTTCTTAATTGGCCAATGCAAAGACTTTTATTAAGTTATTTCGCAAGTGTTTATACAAGAACTATTACAGGGCTTCCCATTCACGATACTACTGGCGGTTTCAAATGTTTTAGGATTGAAGTTCTTAAAGCAATAAATCTTGACAAAGTAAAGTCAAATGGGTATTCCTTCCAGATTGAAATGACATACAAGGCTTTCAAAAAGAATTTTAGAATAAAAGAAATTCCAATTGTTTTTACAGATCGTGCTAAAGGTAAATCCAAAATGTCAAAGAAGATTGTGTATGAAGCAGTGTTTATGGTTTGGAAACTGAGGATAAGAAGTATTCTTGGAATCCTTTAATAAAAGTATGATAGATCTTTCCATCATAATTGTTAATTACAACGTAAAAGAATTTCTTAAAAATCTTCTTGCATCAATTAAGAAAGCTTCTCAAAATCTTTCAACGGAAATTATTGTTGTTGATAACGCTTCCGATGATGGAAGTGTTGAAATGATAAAAGATAAATTTCCTGAAATAATTTTGATTGAAAACAAAATCAACGTCGGCTTTGGAAAAGCAAACAATCAAGGGTTGTCTATCGCTAAAGGAAATTTTATCCTATTAATTAACCCTGATACACTTGTTGCTGAAGATACTTTTGTAAAGATGATTGAATTCTTTAATTCACATCCTGAAGTAGGGATGGCTGGCTGTAAAATTCTAAATCCAGATGGTACATTACAACTCGCTTGCAGAAGGAGTTTCCCCGGTCCCTGGACTGCATTTACAAAAGTAACTGGACTTAGTTCACTTTTCCCCAAAAGTAAATTATTTGCTCGATACAACCTCACTTACCTCGATGAAAATCAAACCTATGAAGTTGACGCAATCTCAGGCTCATTTATGATGATGAGAAAAGAAGTTTATGAAAAAGTTGGTGGCTTTGATGAACAGTTTTTTATGTATGGAGAAGATTTAGATTTATGCTATCGAATTCAAAAAGCTGGATATAAAATATTCTACGTTCATTCAACTCAGATAATCCACTACAAAGGTGAAAGCACTAAAAGAAGCAGTTTGGATGAAACAAGAATTTTTTATCAAGCGATGCATTTGTTCGTAAAAAAACATCTCTCAAGTTCTTTCATAGTTGAAATGATATTAAGGTTTGCAATTGCTATTAGAACATTATTTGCTTTTATTGGAAAAAGTAAATTGATAATCTTTGGAATAACTTTAGATTTTATCATCTTCAACATTTGTCTTTATCTGGCCGAAAACTTTTATATGAATGTAAAACCAGAATGGAAAGGATTTTCAAAAGAAGCTTTGCCAGTGATTTACACCGTCCCTGCGCTTATTCATATTTTGATTTCATCATTTATTGGGTGTTATAAAAAGAACAGTCTTTCAATTCTTAAGGTTTTCCTCGCATTGATTCTCAGTTTACCATTACTTACCTCACTTACTTTTTTCTTCAAACAATTTGCATTTAGTCGAGCTGTAGTATTAATTCTATATGCACTTTCTTTTATTCTTCTTTCATTATGGCGTTTATTAATTAAATTGTCTTTCAGAGGTTTATTTAGATCAGAGCTTCAAAAACAGAGAAGAACTTTAATAGTTGGAACAGACCTCTCTTCTCAACAACTTGCCAATAAAATCAAACAGAAGAAGACAGAGTTGAGAAATATTATTGGAATTATTGGAGAGTCCTACAAGCAAGTTGGCGAGAAAATTAATTCATTTGAAATTCTTGGAACTACTCAAAACATAAACAAAATAATTCGTGATTATAAAATTGATGAAGTCATTTTTTCTTCTTCAGCTTTAAGTTACAATAAAATGATGCAAATTGTATCCTCTCTGAACAAAGAAAATGTCGAATTCTTAGTAGTTGGAGATGACCAGGACTTTATCGTTGGTAAAACCGCAGTTTCAATTCTTGATGATATACCTCTTTTTGAAGTTAGATTTAATATTTCAGATTTTAAAATGAAATTCATCAAAAGATGTTTTGATTTTATTATTTCTTTTATTTCTTTGATTTTCATCTACCCTTTTATATTTTTCTATACTAAGATTACTAAAAAGGAAAACGAGTTCATAAAATTTGTTCTTAAATTACCGTCAGTATTAGTTGGAAAAATAAGTTTGGTAGGACCAAAAGATAATCTATCTGACAAAGAAATTTTCTTAGGGAAAAAAGGACTTTTGGGCTTTTGGTATATTGAGGAAGGCGATAAAGAATATTTAGAGAAATTAGATTTTTATTATGCAAAAAATCAGAACATCTGGATGGATATTGAAATACTAAGTAAATCATTTAAAAAAATGTTAAAGAAGGTTTAAAGTTATGGCAAAAACAATCTTAGATTTTGAAAAACCAATAATCGAGCTTGAAGCAAAACTCGAAGAAATGAAAGCAATTTCAGACAAGCTCGATATTGAGAAAGATATAATTCGTCTTGAAGAAAAAGTAAGACAACTTAAAGAAGAAATTTATAAAGGTCTCACACGTTGGCAAAGAGTTCAGCTTGCACGGCATCCAGAGAGACCTTACACACTTGACTATATTTATGCAATGTGCGAATCTTTTGTCGAACTTCACGGCGACAGACTTTTCAGAGATGATAAAGCACTAGTTGGCGGATTAGCCCAGCTTGGTCATCATAAAGTTGTAATACTTGGTCAGCAAAAAGGAAGAGATACAAAGTCAAATTTATTCCGAAACTTTGGAATGATGAATCCTGAAGGTTATCGCAAAGCATTACGCTTAATGAAACTTGCTGAAAAATTTAACAAACCTGTCATAACAATGTTAGATACTCCAGGAGCATTTCCCGGAATTGAAGCAGAAGAAAGAGGACAAGCAGAAGCAATCGCACGAAATTTATTTGAAATGGCACGTCTTAAAGTTCCTATAATAGTTGTTATAATTGGAGAAGGAGCCAGTGGGGGTGCCTTGGGAATTGGAGTTGGTGATAGAATATTGATGCTGGAAAATTGCTGGTATTCAGTCATCAGTCCTGAATCTTGCTCGAGTATTCTATGGCGAAGTTGGGAATACAAAGAGCAAGCTGCTGAAGCTCTTAAGTTGACTGCCCCTGATTTACTTGAACAAGGAATTATTGATAGAATCATTCCTGAACCTTTAGGCGGTGCACATAAAGATCACAAAGCTATGGCAGATACCTTAAAGACCATTTTACTTGAAGAATTAGATAATCTTGTTAAAATAAAACCTGAAAAGCTAGTTAACTCAAGAATTGAAAAGTTTGGTAAGATGGGAGTATTCATAGAATAAAAAAATAATGTTTTGTATTTAATAAAAAAGCCCTCTTATTCAGAGGGCTTTTCACTTTTATAAATAACTTTACTTCATCAATATCATCTTCTTAGTTAGCGAAACCCCATCAGCTTCTAACTTATAAAAATACATTCCGCTTGCAAGATTTGGAGCAGCAAATTTAACTTCATAAGAGCCTGGTTGCTGAAAATCCTCAACCAAAGTTACAATTTCTTGACCTAATGAATTATATATCTTCAAGGTTACAAAGCTCTCTTTTGGAAGATTATATCTGATATTTGTCAAAGGATTAAACGGGTTTGGATAATTCTGGAATAACTCGAACTGTGCAGGGATAACATCACTAATTCTATCTATAGAAGATGTAAAATCACCGAACAAATTATTCAATACGATCAATCCGCCGGGAGCATTAAATAATGTAAATCTATGATTAACACCAAATGGACCTTCATTATCCATATAATTAGAGCCACCATTTACAGTATCAGCACCAGGATATTTGACTCCAAACTTATATTCATATAATCCACCATTAGTTCCTGCAGGTGCTACAGTGTTAATTCTGTATCTATTATTTCCAATTGGAGACAAAACTTTCATTCTAAGACCACCAACAGTATCATCAGGGCACCAGCATCCACCAGCATTCCAACTTCCTAAGAAATCAGCACCGCCACGAATACCAACAAATTGAATTTGATTTAGTGGTATAAGCTGGTTATTATATCTGTTTCGTGCACCAGTCATATCAACAGTTATTTGAACATTAACATTATTTGCGATTGGTGGGAATAATGGAGTAATTCTTGGTACTATGGTAGGAAGATTTATTGTGGCGTTGTTAGCACCAAATTGAACGGTTCTATCATCTCCGGTTTCCCAACCACCATTAGAGAATCTTGCATCTGGGAAAGCTTTAAATTTGAATTTCTCTGTGGCTCCTTGAGTACCAGTGACAGTAAGACTTGTTGTATAAATACCCGGATTGAATGGATTGACATTGACCATTCTTCTATTTCCACCGATGACATTTCCAACCCCATTCCAAGTCATTCCCATAACTAAGAGAGAATCTTGGTTTGGATCAAAAGCTCCTCCCACACCAACACCAAGTATACCTGTGATATCAGCTGTGAAATTAAATGTGTTAGTAACTTGTTGAGCGTAGATACTGTCATTGTTAAACCAGTAAACAGGTAAAACAGTGCTTGGTGCAGTAACAGTGAAAGTTCTATTATTACCACTCTCCCATCCATCTGGAGCAATTACGAACTTGAACTCAAAAGTTTGTCCAGCAGTATTGGCCGGCATATTCACAGTTCTAGTGAAAATAGTATCACCATCGGGATCACTTAAAACGAAAAAGTTACCTTGCCAGTTTCCACCTGGGTCACCAGCAGCCTGTTGGAAATTTCCTCTAACAACAACTTGTTGTGTTGCAGGATTAAAATTCCCTTTCCAAACCTGTAAGCCCATATCTACCCTAAAAGTTACAGGAATATTCTGAGCTACAGTAAAGGTTGCAAACATTAAAAGGAAAAATGTTGCAATGATTTTTTTCATAATAACCTCATTTTTGTTAATGATTTTTTAGTTTTTTAGAGTCCTATTGTCAATGAAAATCTGGAAATTTGTCTGAATATACCAACATTTGAATAACTATAGTCAAATTTAGTAAAATATTCACCAAATTCATATTTAAAACCAACTCCTGCAGAAAGACCATCTAGAGCTTTTTCTGAATATAATTTTTCATTTTTCTCTTTCAAAAAACCATTATATCCACCCCTTAAAAATAGCATAGAATTCCAGTCTAATTCGATACCAAAGTTTCCGTATGTGGATTGATTGTTAGGTATAACCGCATCAGAAGTTAAAATAGCATTGAATTGATCAAATATTTTTAGACTATAAGATAACCCTACTGTAAAAACAAGCGGTAAGGGCCAGGAATCAGTATCGAGAGAGCCAGAGATGTTAGGATTGTTTCCTGCATTAGAGGGGTCAACATCAATTGGTCTTTTTAAGTCTTTTCCATCTAATTTCATTTCCGTACCAAAGTTTGAAATGTTAGCACCTAACTTTAATCCTTCAATTTCTGTTTGAAATAATAGCCCAACATCTAGTGCAAAAGCTGAGGCGGATTCATTATAAATTTTTTGGGTAATATATTTTAACGAACCGCCAATTGAAAATCTATCAGTAAGATTCCTTGCATACGATAAGCTAACTGCTAAATCACTTGCAGACCATTTAGCCCCAGTTCCTTGAGGTTGCTCTGGAGTAGTAATCTCTTCTTCACCATAATCAAGCTGATTAATACTTATCCCAAAAGCATTATCATCATCTAATTTGTAAGCCAATCCAATCCAGTTTATTCTTGTTCCAACTAACCATTCAGCGCTTGTTATACTAAATTCTGTTTTGGTTAACCTCGATAAGCCAGCGGCGTTCCAATAGGATGATGTTGCATCATTAGCAACTGCAGAAAAAGCACCTCCCATTGCCGATGCTCTAGAGCCAACGGGTATGTTAAGAAAATTAGCTGCAGTAGTTCCAACTTTTGTCTGAGCTATAATTCCACTTATTGAAGTAAGGAATAGTAATAGAGAAATAACTTTTTTCATAATAAACTCCATTAAAGCTTTTTATTTAATTATAGCTAATTTTCCGGTTTTTTTATCACTGACACCATCAATTTCAACAACATAGAAATAGACACCATAAGCTACGTCAAGTCCTTCCTTAGTCCTAACATCCCAAACAACTGTTCCATTATTTATATCACCGTTATGCTCAAGAGTTCTAATGTGATTACCATCAGCTGTGTAGATATGAACTCTACTTTTCATAGGCAAGTTCGTAAAATAAATTACGCGTTCTCCTCTTCCTCTAACATTTGGTGGTAATGGCTGTTCAAACAAGTTTGAAACAATATAAGGATTAGGCACTGCTTTGACTAAATCCAGTTGCTTTCTTGCCTCATCTAAATTATAAGATGGTTTTTTAGTTGTAAAAGTAAATGAATCTTTACTGCTTAAAGGTTTGGTTATCCTTATAAACAATGTATCCCCTCCAACTGGGACATTTGAAGTGCTATCTCCTGAAAAAGTAATACGCCAAGAAAAAGTTTTTCCATCTTTATCAGAAAGTACAATAACATCATTAAATGAAAGAGTATCTCTTCTATAAGGTGACGGCTCACTAAACCCAAATTGAACTCTTACGGGATTATTTTTATCAGTGATATCGTACGCCCTGAAATTGACTCTTTTTGCTGGGGGAGCTCCAACTCCGAATACCTGAAAAAGATAATTTGAGGAATCTGAGTAAGTATTTGAAAATACTAACATATAATCTCTTGGATAACGTGTTGCTGAAAGATTTGGTGAACGGAATTGATCAACAGTAAACCTCAAATTGCCAGGTCTATTATTAGCCCATCCACTTTTGTTTCTATCTAACTTGATGCTATCCAAAGACTGGAATGAAGGGTCTATCGACAATCTGACACCATTAAATACAGTTCCGTTTGTTGCTCGAATTTCTTGATCTTTTATAACAAAGTTACCGTTTTCATTATCAATAATTGAATACTTATCAGCTATACTGATACTATCTCTTACCAAGCCAGGTGTTACGTAATATTTATCATTAAATACTACTTTATAAGTTTTATCAAGAACTCTTGTTGGATCTAAAACTTCAAAATATGGAGTCGCATTAGAGAAACCTGATATTCTGCTTGATGCTAAGCCAGTTGGAGGTGGGACATAACCAGAAACAGGTGGATTAGGAATAATAGCAACTGTATTTTGATCAGTTGAGATTCTACCTAAAGCATCTTTTGATATAAAACGAGTATTTTCGGATGGATAGATATCTTTGCTTGCATCTCCTCTATCATAAGCGACGACTGCATAATAGTAAGTTCTTCCATTAATCACATCTGTATCAACATAAAAATTCTGTATACCATTATCAGAGCCAAGATAAAAAGGTGCACCACTTGTTAATTCGTATAAAGTTGCTGAAGGTACGAAAAGACCCTTTATTCCATTAATCAAATCAAATTGAGCTATTGGTTTGTAAAAAACCTTATTGCCACTGTAATCTGTAATCAACCAAGCATCAGTTAAATCTGGATCAGTTCCTTTATAAATTTTATATCCCTCAAAGTCTTTTATTCTTAAAGTTGGATCAATTGATTCTTCTGCTACTCTATCCCAATACAATGTAACCTTCTTATCTCCAGCAACTGCTGTAACAGTTGGTTTATCAGGTGGTTTTGGGAAATTATAATTTGCATTGTAAATAGTTTGGGCAATCTGTTTTGTCTTTAAAACTGCAGGGAAGTCAATTCCAAAAGCAAGTGCTAATGAAAATCTTTCTGTTTTACCAGCTAAGAGTGGAAAATAACCTGAACCATAAATAAAATCACCATCTTCTCCTCTTATTGCTACGTTATTAACTATTGACCTTGGAACTTGGAAAAATCCAGGTTTCATTCTCCTCCACATATCAAAGTCATCACTCATTGTAATATCTCCAGCTGGGACAAAATATTGGAATGAAGTCAAACCAATTTGATCTGACTCATCTACGTCAGTTGCATCGAAATTTGGCTCACCTGGAGTTGGAATTCCATCTCCTTCACCAGCATCTCTAGTATTTGGTTTTCCATCTGCACCAACATCATCAAAATTTCTATCCCAATCACAATCATTATCAACTAAATCACTTCTTGATTCATCAAGCATTTTATCTGTTGTACCAGCATTATTGAGAAAATTCTTATAACCAACTGGAGCTTGTATATCTATTAAAACAACTGGCACTTGTCCTGATCTATCAACTTTTAATACTCGATAATGAACTAAGAAGCTTTCATCAATTATTCCATCGAGATCGTTATCAATTCCATCAATTGAATTTGGATTAACTTCACTTGTTTGCTGAATAAAATTTCCTTCTGCAAGTTGTGTTACATTGGGTTGTAAAAAGAAAGGCACGCCCATAGAATAAACAGTAACAGTATCATTGGGCATTGTGAAAATTGTTCTTTGAAATGTGTTTTTATTAATTAATACTAAACGGTCACCAGGTCTTACTGTCTTAGGATTAAAATCAGACTCAACAAATTTATTTGCGGTAGCTACAAAGCAATTATAACCTTTATCATAGTCTGCATCGTTATCTATTCCATCATATTCATTCCCTGGTGATTCAAGGAATGCATAAGCTATATAACCAACCTGAGTTGGATTTGGGAGCCATCTTGGATTAGCAGCTGGAGAGATGTATCTATCGAAATCCCAAGTGTAAGTTATTGATTCTCTAATATCAAAAAACGAAACGTCATCATTCCATTCCGGAGTTTCAACACCGACATAAGTTCCAACTAAAACTCCAAATACAGCCTGATCGTAATTTGATGTGCCATCATTTTTTATATTATATAGCCAGAAAATTACATCCTGAGCAAGAAAGTTTGACCATTGTAATCCTCTAACTGAAACTTGAATTGCTTGGCCTCTTCTTGATTGATCCAGTGAATCGGGTATGAAGTCGTATAGAATATATACTTCCTGATCCATATTATCATCCATCCAAAAATAACTTTCCTGATCAGCATTAATTTGAGCTCTACCAAAATATCCATTCCAATCAACTTGCGGAGTGATATCAACTCCATCAACAATAATTGGGGGGCCGGAGTATGCCCAAGTTGGTTGGTCAGGCCAAAAAGGTGGCCAGGTATCTGGTTGGTGACTCATAGCAACTCCTTTACCAATCCCTTGAGTAGATGGATTTGCAAATCCAGGAATTGGTTCAAAAGTATAGGAACCGCCTCCACCACCTTCACCACCTCCAGGTCTGTCAACTGGAGTTATGATGACTGTGTAAATTGTATCAGGAATTCCATCAGGTGGATTTGCTCCTCTTCTATAATCACGAATTGGAAGTCTAAGTCCGACTAACGGCGAGACATCCCCGACATAACCATTTGCGTCGTAACGCCACGCACCGCGAGGACCTTCAGATCCAGGCTGAGCAATAACTCCATAATTAGTAAAAACAGTCCTGACTTGATTACCTCGATGAACTCCTACTTTTCTAAAATTTGGAGTTCCTCTTGCAGTTATTCTTTGTTGAGAAAAAGCTTCCCAAGGGAAAAGAGTTATTAAGAAAAGAAAAATTATACTGTAGAGAAATTTTATTTTCATATTTTTTTACCCTTAATTTCTTTAGAAGAACAATGTTGCCCCAACCTCTATTCTTCTTGGTTCTGAATAGAAGGATGGATTTCTATAGTATTCATCAAAAGTATTTACAATTTCTGGATTACCCTGTTGTCTTCTTAAAAATTCATCAATTGTGAAATCGGCAGTACCACTATCATTATAAACGTTAACTTGATTATGAATATCAAATAGATTAAATACTCTGGCAAATAAACTGACTTTAAGAGAACCAAATTTTATATCTTTATAAGCTCTCAAATCAACATTATATGATGGAGGTTTTAACTCACTATTTGTTAATAAAGCAGAGATATTAACTGATTGAGTTGGAGTGTATGGAAATCCACTACCATAGTTTCCAATTATACTAAATCCCCAATCATCTGGTGAAGTATAACTAAAAGTTACATTAACAGTATGAGTTTGATCCCAATTCAGTCTTACTAGTTGAATTTCCGGTTGAGAGCCACCAGCAATTGCATTTCTTGTGGCTGCAGGATCCGAGGCATTACCTTTTGCTGATTGTAATGTATAATCAATTGTTGCAGACCAGTTGTTTGATAATCTTTTAGTTAGAGTAAAAACAATTCCTTTAACAAATCCGAAATCACTATTTACATATTGACTATATCTGGAAGAGCCCCCAAAAATTCTAATTTCATCTGCTCTGGTACCAGCAAGATTTCTTATATCACGGAAATATCCAGTAAGATCAAAAGTAATGTCATCGGTCAAAGCTTGTTGAAGCCCTATTTCACCGCTTATTGTCTGTTGTGGTTTTAAGTCTGGATTGCCTGCAATTCCAAGATTTTCTGTACCAAATCCAAATTTATATTCAGGATTTGTGTAGAGATATTCAAAGTTTGGAATTTGAAAGAAGTGACCGTATGAAAAGTGAATAACACCTCTGTCTGTTATAGGAAAAGCAATACCAAGTCTTGGACTAAACTGAATTTTCGATGAAGGATTTTTGTACCATTTAGCTTTTCTCTGTTCTAAACTTAAAGCAATATTTTCAGGTTTTTTTGGTCTGTAAACATCGGGGTCTGTTGGATCTACTAATAATTTTCCATCTGGTTTGAAATAATCCATTCGAACTCCGACGTTTATAATCATTTCATTTAATTCTATTTTGTCTTGAATGTATGCTGAAAATTCTATTGGATTTCTTTTATATCGGTTTATTGATAGATTCTCGTTTGGATTGTTGATATCAGGAACGTATCGCTTAACGAAAGGATTTCTTGTTATTCTTGGATCCTCTGTATTTAATGGTTGAAGAAGCCACATATCATCGAATCCAAGGTTATGATAATTAAATTCTATTCCAAACTTTACTAAATTTATTTTGTCAATCTGTGAAGTAAAATCCCACTTAATTCCATAAGTATTAGTCAATCGTTTGAAATGACCAGCTTGAGTTCCTCCAGTTCTAAAGCTTGGAACTTCGGTTGGATGTTGACCCAATAAAACATCATTTGTATATCTTGGATCAGAGGGATCTTCATAAACGAATTGACGATAACTCTTGAAAAAGTAAGTAAAGTTCAAAGTATAAAAAGAGTTAGTTCCAAGTGTATGAGTAAGACCTAAAATATTGGTATAACCTTTTCTAAATCTTTTATAATCACCATCGGGATTGTATGCAAAGGAGTGGTCATAGTCTCTATATTCAACATCATCTAGAAAGAAACTATAATTCAATTTTAATTCAGGTATTATTCTATATGTAAGTTTTGCTTGACCATAAATTTTTTCATTCCAATTCATAGGGACAATTTCACCATTTCCTAATCCACTATCTGGATTGATACTTAAAACATATCTTTCTCTGACGGGAAATGCTGCACCTTTGTTTTCTGTAATGTTCCAAGGATTAAAAACTCTTTTACCATTCAACCAACCACCGAAATAAATATATCTTGCATTTAAGTAAAAAAATATTTTGTTTGGTAAAATTGGTCCACTTAAACTTCCCTCAAAATTTCTGATGTTGAATGGTTGAAAGTTTTTTATATCTCTAAATACTTTCTCATTGGTGCTGTAATAATCTCCAACATAAGTGGTTACTGTTCCTGTAAAATTATTATCACCATCTTTTGTGGCAATGTTAACGTAGCCCGATAAAGCTTTTCCATATTCAGCATTGAAAGCTCCAGAGATAAATTGAAGTTCCTGAATTGAGTTAGCATTAACATCAATAACAGTAGAACCATCATAAACATCTGTAACAGGGACGCCATCGATTGCATAGACAACCTCACCTTTTCTTCCACCTCTAACAGAACCTCCAACTATTCCAGCCTTTAGATTCAAAACCTCCTGAAACTCAGTAACTGGTAAAACAGATATTTCATCAGCGCCAATAATTGCAGTTGAAGAGGTTAAATCTTTTGTAACTGGAGGCCTTGTTGCCACTACAATTACTTCATCTTTTAGTTGAACAGTTGTTTCAATTAAAGTAAAGTTAACCTGCGTAGTTAAATCAATTGATACCCTAATATTTTGAACTAATTTTGAATTATACCCTATAGCAGAAGCTCTAACATTATATATCCCAGGAGGAACACCTATTATGTTATAAAAACCATTAATATCTGTTGCTGCACCATAGTTAGTTCCTTCAACAATAACATTTACAAAAGGTATAGGTTCGTTTGTTGTACCATCTATTACTTTGCCTGAAATTTTACCTGTTTGAGGGAAGATAAAAATTGGAGTTGTTAAGAAGAACAAAAATTTGAAGAGAAAGAATTTATAGCGACTTTCCATTTAATCCTCCTGAGGAATTAAATTTTTATAAACATAAATTTCATTTTGTTTTAACGTAAACTTAACTTTTTAATAAGAGAAAACAAATTAAAATATTCAATCATTTATAATAGCTTTTCAACAGTATTGCTCCCCATAAAGGTTCAACTGACATACTTAATCTTCTATTTTCAGTTTGGATGATTTTTTCTTCGTTTAGTAAATCAATATAAATCTCATTATGTTCAACGTTGATTTCAACCACTTGATTTTCAGATGATCTATTGATAAAAATAATTATTTCGTTTTTATCATCATATCTCTTAAATATTATTAAATCTCTCTTATCATCAACTAAAATTGTTTGGAATTTACCAATTTGTAATGCTTCATTATTATTTCTGATAGAGATCAATTTTTTATAATGGTTGAAAATTTCAAAATCTGGTTCGACAATATCCTCCTCCTCTCTTCTTATCTGATTTGGAGTAAATGATTCGTTTTGATAATTAAATTCTTTCCAAATCATTGGTTTTCTACAACAAGGATCATTCGCTCCCCACATGCCGACTTCATCTCCATAATAAACATACGGAGCACCAACGTAAGTCATCTGAAAAATCAACATCAATTTGAAAATGTCTTTTTCATATTTCCCCGGTTTTGAAAAATCATATTCTGGATTTATTGCTTTCCATTTCTCAAAAGTCTGCCCCCAATTTCGTATTTTATATTTATCTCGGTTCTTTATATGAGACAATACTCTTTGAGTATCGTGACTGCCGAAGAGGTTTTGCATTGAATAACTAATCTGTTCAGGGTAAAGTCCTCTAAGGTAGTTAAGGTCCTCAATAAATTTAGAAGCAGGAATTTTAGTTTTATCATCAATAAAATATTCTGCTGTTGAGAATAGAAAATTATAATTCATTACAGCATCAAACTCATCACCTTTTAAGTAATCGATATTTGCTTCAGGTGTGTCAACAATCTCTGCAGTTAGAAAAGCTTCAGGGTTAATAGACTTAACAAGTTTGCGCCAATCTTTCCAAAATTGATGTTTGACACAAAAAGCTACGTCAAGTCTCCAACCATCAATTCCATCTTCTGGATTGCCATCACCATTTGGGTCCATCCATCTTTTTGTAATATTGAAAATGTATTCTTTCGGACCTTCAACAATACCATTATCATCCTCTTTGAATTCAGGTAATTCACGAACACCAAACCACCCTTCATAATCAAAGTTCCCATCGCTTTTCCAACTTTTAATATTAAACCAATCTTTGAACTTTGATTTCTGTTGATTTTTAATGACATCTCTGAAAGCCCAGCTGTTCAACCCCATATGATTGAAAACTCCATCGATTATTATTTTCATACCTCTATGATGAACTTCTTTTATTAGCTTTAAGAATAATTTGTCAGCAGAAGTCCAAACCCAGGTTGATGGATCGTCGGGGATTTCAGACTGAATTAATTTTTTATCTAAATCAGGATTTGGCCCGAAGTGAGGATCAATGTGATGATAAGTTGCACCATCATATTTATGAGAAGAAGGCGCTTCAAAAACTGGATTGAGATAAATTGCTCCTATTCCAAGATCTTTTAGATAATCAAGTTTATCAATAATACCTTGAATATCACCACCATATCGTCTTCTTTGAATATTAAACCAGATATTTTTTCCATTTTTCTTTTCATAAGGTTGAAGTTCATACCAATCAGATGTCCAGGGATGTATTTGCCACTCAGATTTGGTGTCGTGAGGATATGAGCCTTCTAAAGAATTTAGAGTGGGATCGTTTGTAGTGTCGCCATTATAAAATCTCTCAGGAAAGATCTGATACCACACAACTCTTTTTGACCATTCTGGAGTTATCACCTTCTCATACAAACTTTGACTATCCTGTTGTGATAATGTATCAACGAAAAGACTAATAATTAAAAAAAGAAATTTAAGAGATATTGATTCAAATAGTTTCAAAATTTTATTTATTATTCTTAGAGTAGAGTTTATTATAGTATTCAACCATTCCACCAACAACGAATTTTGTATTAAATCCTTTTTCATTCAAAAAAGCAGATGATGCTGCCGAACGATTTTGTGTTCGACATATAACATATATCTCTTTATCTTTAAACTTATTTAATTCGTTAAATCTTTTATCCAATTCTTGAATCGGTATGTTTATTGCGCCTTCAATCATCTTAAGTTGTCCATTAACCTCCATCTCTGTTCTAACATCGAGAATGATAATATCTTTCTTTTTATTAAGTTCATCTATAAGTTGGTCAACGGTGATTGATTTTTGGGCAAAACCAAAGCTTGTAAATACTGTTAAAATCATAATAAAATATCTTTTCATAGATTTTACTTAATTTAAGTTGCACATTCCATTTGAGCATCCGCAAGATGATGGAGTATCACAAGAGGATTGATACGAACTAAACGATGATTCTCCACTTAAACTTGTTGCAAATGTAGAAAAAACTTTAACTACTTCATTTGCGCCACATTTCGGGCAAGATATTTTTTCATCAGCATTCAAGGATTTATGAAAAAATTCAAATTTTTTCTGACAAAGTTTACATCTATATTCATAAATTGGCATTTAATTCCTCCTATATTATTCACAATCATTTAAGTTTAGTAAATTCATTAATTTATTGTGCGCTTCATCGGGTAAATCAACTTTATAATTTTTATAAAGTTGAATAGTAATTTTTATTGACTCGAAATAATTTTTACAATCGCTACAATTGTCTAAATGATTTTTAATTGCAATGCATTTATCCGAATTTAGGTCTTCACCTAAACTTTCACAGATATGTTGCATAACATCTTTACATTTAGGATTAACGTAGTTCATTTTGCAAATGCTTTGTTTATTTCCTTACGTAAAAAAGCTCTGGCTCTATGAAGCCTAGATTTGACAGCTGGTATAGATAAATCAGTTGCTAATGCTGTTTCCTCAGTTGATAAACCTTCAACATCTCTTAATAAAAATACAATTCTATACTCTGGTGAAAGTTTACTTATTGCATTGTCCAAGATATTTTTTAGCTCATTATTTTCTGTAACATTATTAGGAATCCTGCTCCAATCAGCAACATATTTATCATTGTATAAATCTGATTCCTCATTTTCATCATCATTTATAGAAACAAAAAATTTATTTTTATCTTTCCGTGCCTGCATAAGACAATGATTTGAAACTATTCTGTATAACCAAGTCGAAAGCCTTGAATTACCATCAAATTGATTAAGATGTTTAATCATACTAAGAAAAGTTTCTTGCATTATATTCTCAGCTTTTTCACGGTCTCTACAAATCTTAAATGAAAAATTATAAACAGTTTGCTCGTGATTTTTCACTAAAGTTGCAAGAGCCTTTTTATCACCAGATTTCGCAAGTTCAATAAGTTGCTTTTCTTCCATTTGTAAGATGATTCAATTTTTAACTGGATTCATTTCTACAAAAATACCAAAATTATTTTTCTATAAATCTATAATAGACTTCTTGAATTATATTCCCAATAAAAGTTTCGCAGTAGTAAAATAAATTAATAAACCAGTTATATCTACAATAGTAGTAAGTGCCGGACTAGCAACTACAGCCGGATCAAATTTTAACTTATTAGCTAAAAGTGGTAGAAATGCTCCAATTAAAGTTGAAGTTATCACTTGTAAAGATAACGCGATCGAGATTACAAATGCAATCTTTTGAAGACTAAATCCCATTGGAATTTCTGAATCTGAAGATAAAAACATCACTTTTATAAAGGATAAAATTCCTAATGCTAATGAAAGTAAAAGAGAGATTTTAAATTCTTTCCATAATACTTTTATTAGATCTGAAAAAGAAATTTCTCTCAAAGCTAAAGCTCTAACTACAACTGTAGCAGCCTGACTTCCCGTATTTCCACCTGTATCAGCAACCATAGGCATATAAAGTGCGAGAATCATCAGTTTAGTTAATGTTTCTTCAAAATTATGAATTATCATTCCTGACACTAATCCTAATGCAGCAAGACTTATAACCCAAGTTGATCTATTCTTAAAGTGAACTAAAGATGAAGTTTTAAGATAAACTCTCGACTCGTGCGAACCAGTAATCGCCATAAACTTTTCCATATCTTCTGTGTGTTCTTGAGTTATAACGTCAAGTGCATCATCGTGAGTTATTATT
The DNA here is from genome assembly GCA_025056745.1 of Ignavibacterium sp. Classification (GTDB taxonomy): domain Bacteria; phylum Bacteroidota; class Ignavibacteria; order Ignavibacteriales; family Ignavibacteriaceae; genus Ignavibacterium. The sequence continues at coordinate 4,025 of JANWVQ010000068.1, read as the reverse complement.
CCGACAAGAATGTTATTATTATCGACAACAGGTAAAGCAATTAAATCATACATCTGAATTTTTCTTGCTGCTGATTCTTGATCCTCATCAACAGTCGCATAAATAATATCCTCGTGTTTAATATCTTTAATCAAAGAATTTGGATTAGCCATAATTAAATCAGCAATAGAAACAAATCCAGTTAATTGCCTTTTGCTGTTGATTATATAACTGTAATAGATAGTTTCCTTTTGAGGAGCCTCGAGTCGTATTTTATTAATTGCCTCTGCCACAGTAATATCATCGGGAATGGATACATATTCTGAGGTCATTATCGAACCAGCACTTCTTTCAGGGTATGAGGCTAAACGTCTAATATCCTCTCTTTCAGCTTGAGCAAGTGCTGGAAGAATTAATTCTTGTTTTTCTTTAGGAAATTTTTTGAATAAGTCAACTCTATCATCAGCTGGCATTTCTGTCAATAGCTCTGCTAACTTCTTACGATCTAGTAATTCAGCGATTTCTGTTTGAAGGGCGAGATCTAGATGAATGAATATCTCTGTTCTTTTTGAAAGATCTAATGATTCTAAAAATTTCCAGACCTCTTTAGGTTCTGCAACAGAAATTAATTCGGCAATTTCTGCAGGATGTAGCTCGTCGCAAATTTCTTTGAAGGTTTGCCAATCTTCGTTTTCGATTAGCTCTTTGATTTCTGGGTAGAGAAGCAAATTTTTCATTGAATCACCTCCTTCTTTCTAACCTACGGAAGTGACCCAATGAAATTGAATCATTTCCGTAAGGTTGTTTTTTTAATTGAGTATTTATTTTCTAAATTAATGTAAGACGACGACTCTTTCATTTGTTTTATAATATTTTCAAATTGATTTGCAAAATTAAGATATTTATTAAAAATTTATTTATTCTTGAATATTAGTTTTTCAATATTATTCTCACTTACTTTCAATTTATTATTATGAAGTACAAAAATCTTAATATATCATTTTTATATGAAGTAATAATCGGATTTGGATGTATTATAAGTATAAGTCAACTCGGATTTAGTGGAATATTTGCTCTTTCTCTAATAGCATTAAAACCCATACTGTTAGAACGTGAACCAATTTCTGATGAAAAGAATTACTGGCGATTCTCTTATAGAGTTTTGCTTAGTAGTGTTATTATAATTTTAATTTTTATTACAACAATTCTTGCCCTGATAAATTTTATCCCTTATTTTTCAAAGAATCTACCTCCATTAGATCAAATTTTATATTTATTGATACCTTTTTTTATAATGACAAGAGGTGTTATTGGATTTATTTATAATCAAAAAAGTATAAGATGAATCATTTAATTATAATTCAAGATATTGTAATCATTCTTTTTTTCTCGCTTACTACGATATTCTTATTCAACAAAATGAAGATACCAACAATTGTTGGATTTTTGATTTCTGGAATGATCATCGGACCTTATGGGTTGAAGCTGATAAAGTCAGGTGAAGAAATAGAAGTTATGGCAGAATTTGGAGTTATTTTACTTTTATTTACTATAGGAATTGAGGTTTCTTTATCGCAGATAATAAAGATTAAAAAGTTTCTTGTTTATGGGGGAGGATTGCAATTCTTTCTAACATCAATATTGTCATTCATAATATTCATTCAGCTCGGAATTGAATTAAATCAATCAGTTTTTTTTAGCTTTTTAATTTCATTATCAAGTACGGCCATAATAATGAAATTACTTTCTGACAAAAATGAAGTTGATACTCCACACGGAAAAATATCTATGGCAATTTCTTTATTCCAAGATCTAATGATTGTGCCTTTATTCTTATTGTTACCTATAATTGCAAATAAAACTCAATCAAATATCACTTTTCTTATATTAAAAATTATCGGTGCTTTTGCAACAACCGCATTGTTAATCATTGCATCAAAATATTTTATGAAACCTCTTGTGCATCAAATTGCTAAACTGAGATTGCGAGAGGCTTTTACAATCGGTATCATATTAATGATTTTAGGGACTGCTTATATAACTCATCAAGCCGGATTATCATTCGCTATCGGAGCTTTTATAGCTGGATTGATTTTATCAGAGACAGATTTTAATCATCAAATAATTTCAGAGATAATTCCATTAAAAGATGCTTTTAATAGTTTGTTCTTTGTTTCTATTGGATTGTTACTAAACATTCAATTCGTGTTTCAGAATTCTTTTTTAGTTATTGGATTAACTTTATTAATATTTTTATTCAAAGTTTTTATCATCGTTTTATCTGTATTTTTACTAAAATATCCATTTAGAACTGCATTACTTACTGGAATAGGACTTGGTCAGGTTGGTGAGTTTTCATTTATTCTCGCATTAGCAGGAACAAAGATGGGTCTAATATCTTCAGAATACTATAATATCTTTTTATCCTCTTCTATCTTTACTATGATAATTACTCCAATTTTATATCAATTAGAACCTTTCATTGCGGAAAAACTTGGGAATGTTGAGTCAAAAAAATCCTCTTTAAAAATTAATTTAGATAACAATCTAAAAGATCACGTTATTATTGGAGGTTTTGGAGTTAATGGAAAAAGTTTGGTTAGAGTATTGAAAGAAACAGGGATTAAATACATCGTAATCGAATTAAACCCTGATACAGTTAAAAAGGAAAAAATGAAAGGTGAAAAAATTGTTTACGGAGATATTAGTAGAGAAGATATTTTGAAATCTGTTGGCATACAAAATGCAAAAGTAATTGTATTTGCTATTTCTGATCCTGTTGTTACAAGGGTTGGGATTAAAAATGTAAAAAAATTAAATCCAAATATTTATACTTTAGTAAGAACAAAATACTTAAACGAAGTTGATGAACTAATAAAACTTGGAGCCGATGAAGTTATTCCAGAAGAATTTGAAACTGCTCTTCAAATCTTTAGAAAGGTTTTACAGAAATATCATATCCCTCTAAATGTAATAATGCAGCAAGTAACTTTATTACGTCAAGAATCTTATAGGCTAATGCGAAAGGATGAAATGGATGTTTCCGTATTATCTCATTTAGATGAATTTTTAGCTCAAGGGCTTACAGAAACTTTTTACATTTCCGAAAACAATCCTAACATTAATAAATCATTGAGTGAGATAAATCTTCGTGCAAGAACTAATGCTACAATTATTGCAATCATCAGGGAAGGTAAAATGATACCAAATCCTTCTCCGAATGAAAAAATCAAACTTGGCGATACCTTAATTATTATAGGCACACATCAATCAGTAGACCAAGCTATTGAAATTTTAAGCGGTGGTATTTTAGAGTAAATAATAATCTGCCCTTTTAATTTTTATGAAATTTTTTTTTGAAACTGTAAATTCTTAGTAATTGTTTTGTTATTATGAAAAGAAAAGAATTTTTACATAAAATAATTTTAGGTACTGCTGGATTTTTATTCCTCCCTTCTGAAAGTTACTCAAAGACTTTACCAGTAAACACCAGAACAAAGCCTAATCCATCAATCTGGAAAAACGATGAAATCAATATTGCGTGGATTGGTCATTCAACAATCTTAATAAATTTTTATGGTAAGATTATTTTAACCGATCCTGTACTTTTTGAAAGAGTAGGAATAAATCTTTTAGGAATTACTTTCGGTCCAACGCGTTTGACTAAACCTGCTTTAGAAATCAGCGAAATTCCCAAGCCAGATTTGATCATTCTTTCTCACGCACATATGGATCATATGGACATTTCTACTTTGAAACATTTTACAAATAATTATCCCTATGAAATTGATTGTCTAACTGCTTTTAATACAAAAGATGTAATTGAAGATTTAAAGTGGAAATCATTAAATGAATTAGACTGGAACGAAGAATTAGAAATTGCTGATTTAAAAATTAAAGCTATAGAAGTCAAACATTTCGGTTGGAGATATCCTTGGGAGAGAGACAGATCAAAGGGTTATTTCAAAAATGGAAGAAGTTATAATGCTTACTTAATCGAAAGGTTAGGGAGGAAAATATTTTTCGGCGGTGATACTGCAATGACA
>JANWVQ010000054.1 GCA_025056745.1 Ignavibacterium sp. | reverse complement strand
GGAGTTAGATAAAGAAAATATTGGTACACAGTATTGGAACCCATTTAAAAATTTAGTAAAACCTGGTGAGAGAGTATTTATTAAGCCAAATATGATTGCTGAAAGACATAGGTATAGAAGTAACGAATGGGATTATGTTATTACACATGGTTCGGTTATAAGGCCTATTATTGATTATCTATTTTTAGCGATGGAAGGTAAAGGTGAAGTAATTATTGGTGATGCACCACAAACGGATTCAAATTTCTATAAAGTTGCTCAATTAATGGGTTTGTTTGAAATTAGAGAGGTTTATAAATCATTCAAAGATTTTCATATTAGTATTATAAATCTTCAAGATGAGCACTGGATTGTAAAAGATGATATTATCACAGATTATGTTAGATTAAGTGGGGATCCACTTGGAGGAGTATTATTTGATTTAGGTAATAAAAGTTTTTTCAGTGAATTAGATAACAAAAATGTTACTTTTTACGGAGCATCATACGATTTAGATGAAACAAATCGAGCTCATTCGAAAGGGCATCACAAATATTGGATTGCAAAAAGTCCAATTGTTGCTGATGTTTTTATAAATATTCCTAAACTCAAAACACATAAAAAATGTGGAATTACAATCAACTTAAAGAGTTTAGTTGGAATTAATGCTAATAAGAACTTTTTACCACATTACATATTCGGTGGACCTGAAGAAGGCGGAGATCAATTCGATAAATACAATATTAAATCTAAAATTGAAAACAAAATTGTTGTCCCTATTAAAAATCAAATGTCAAAGAAAAATCCTATTGCTATCTTCTTGTCCAGAAAACTTAAAAAATTTGGCTACAAAGTGTTAGGTGATACAGAAGAAGTGATCAGATCTGGCAATTGGTATGGCAATGACACAGTTTGGAGAATGTCTTTGGACTTAAATAAAATTCTAATGTATGGTAATTCTGATGGAACTTTCAGAAGCAAATATGAAGAGAGAAAACGTTTTTTTTCTATAGTCGATGGTATAGTTGCAATGGAAGGAAACGGACCTGTTGCGGGAGAAAGGAAAGAATGCGGTGTGCTAATAGCTGGTTTTGATCCTGTTGCTGTTGACGCTGTTGGGGCTAAAATTATGGGTTTTAATCCAAATAAATTGAAAATTATTTCTAAATGCTTTGATGATCAAGAATTAAAATTAACAAATCTTTCATTGGAAGACATTGTTTGTGTTAGCAACGATGAACGTTTTAATAAAAGGTTAGTTGACATAAAATATCAAGATTCATTCAAATTTAGACCTCATTTCGGTTGGATTAATCATATAGAAGATTTCTAATGGCTTACGGAAATAATATAATTAAGAATTTATACTATAAATCTCCATTTATAGTAAAGAATTTGATAGCAAGTATTTATGGCTACAACGCAAGGTGTAAAAGGTATGGAAAATACTATACTTTATGGTACGATTATCTGAAAAAATCACAATATTTTTCAAATTCTGATTTAATAAAAGCCAGAGATAACAATACAATTGAATTTATAAACAAAGTTTTACAGGAATTACCTTTCTATAGCCAATTATATAATGTCACCTCTATAAATAATATCGATGAAATAAAAAAACTTCCATTAGTTACTAAATTAGACATAAAACGCAATATAGAATTATTAAAAAACAAAAAAATAAAAAATGTTATTTATTCGCATTCAAGTGGAACAACTGGTTCATCAATCATTTTCCCTATTACTGAAGAGTGTTTTCAAAGAGAATATGCGTTTAGAGCACTGCATTATAGTTGGAGTGGTGTAGATTTGAATAAAAAACCCAGAATTGCTACATTCTCAGGACATCCAGTAACTAATGTGAAAAAAAATAAGCCACCTTTCTGGGTATATGACTATGCTAATAATTGGTTGATATTTTCATCATATCATATGAGTGATCAGTTATTAAAGTTTTACGTTAAAGAAATTGAGTCTTTCGACCCAGATCTCATTCACGGTTATCCATCTTCAGTTTATTTAATTGCACTTTCATATAAAAAATTTGGTAAAAGTTTAAAAAACTTAAAAGCAATTTATACTGCATCAGAGACCTTATTACCTTTTCAAAGAGCAGCAATTGAAGATGCCTTTCAGGTTAAGGTCTATAACTGGTATGGAAATTCTGAAATGTGCGCTAATATAGTTGAATGTGAAAAAGGCAACTTGCATTTAAAATATGAACATAGCTATGTCGAAATATTAAACGAAAATAAAGAGGAATGTAGACCAGGCGAGAAAGGCAGATTAGTTTGCACTGGATTTGGTAATCCAGCATTTCCTCTTATCAGATATGATATTAAAGACGAAGTCGTAGTTTCTGAAAATCAGGAATGTCCTTGTGGGCGATCTGGATTGATAATCAAAGAAATAATCGGCAGAGTTGAGGATTATATCATAACACCCTCAGGAAGAAGTATAGGTAGATTAGATCATTTGTTTAAAGATACATTAAACATTATTGAAGCTCAGGTTTATCAAAGTAAAATTGATGAAGTAGAGCTTAGAATTGTTACTAATAATAATGTTTTAGATCCAGCTGACGAAAAGAAGATTTGGGATGAAGTTAAACTAAGATTCAGTGATGAAATAAAAGTCAAAATCGTACCAGTGAAAAAAATTGAAAGGGGACCTAATAATAAATTTAGATTTATTCTTTCAGAAATTAAAACTGGAGATTTAAAGTGAAAAATTTTGCAGTTGCTAAACAAGAAATAATTAAAATATCCCTGATCAATTTTATTGGAATTTCCCTTGCTATTCTCGTTCCAATTCTTTCTCACATTACAGATATTCCATTCTATTATCTTGAGCCGATGAGATTAATATCAATTTTAATATATATCTCATTTAATAAGAAAAATGGTTTGATTTATGCATTATATATGCCTTTGTTAAATACTTTGGTTACGGGGCATCCTACTTTCTTTAAGAGCGTATTAATTGCTACGGAACTGTTAATTAATCTCTATTTAATTGACTTTCTATCACGAAAAAGTAAATTAGCGTTTACATTGCAATTATTTATAAGTATAGTATTAAGCAAAATTTATTATTATTTATTGAAATTATTACTATTAAATGTATCAATACTTCAAGGTGAACTTTTCTCTTCTGATTTGACAATACAATTAGTATTTATTATCATTAACGTCATTATAATAATTTCATTATACAGAACATTTAAATTTTTTAG
>JANWVQ010000172.1 GCA_025056745.1 Ignavibacterium sp. | reverse complement strand
TATCATTGATGGATTTTAATATCAATTCTATATTTTTACAAAAAAAATTTTAATTTTCTGGAGGATTAATGAAAATAGCTGTATGTGTTAGTAATGTTCCAGACACAGCAACAAAAATAAAAATCGCTCAAGATAGAAAATCAATTGATTCAACAGGAGTTAGTTTTATTATAAACCCCTATGATGAGTTTGCAATAGAGGAAGCATTAAAAACTAAAGAGAAATTTGGCGGAGATAGTATCACATATTCATTAACCGTGGGAGATGATTCATCCAAAGAGACAATCAGAAAAGTTTTAGCGCTTGGAGTAGATGAGGCAATTTTAATCAAACCAGATAAACCACTTGATTCATTAGGAATAGCAAAAGCTCTTTCTGAAGAAATTAAATCTCTCGGTTGCGAAATTGTCTTTTTTGGGAAACAATCAGTTGATTATGACAGTGGAATTGTTGGTCAGCTTACAGCAGAGTTGCTCGGTTATAATTGCATCACTGTTGTTGTTGATCTTAAAATTGAAAATGACAAAGTTATTGCAGAAAGAGAAATTGAAGGTGGAAGAGAAATCGTAGAATCAAAGCTTCCAATAGTTATTACAGCCCAAAAAGGATTGAATGAACCACGTTATGCTTCTTTGAAAGGAATTATGGCAGCAAAGAAAAAGAATATTATTGAAAAACAATTTCAAAGTGAAAATTTGTTAGAAATATTAGAAATGAATCTTCCGCCCGCTAAACAACCTGGAAGAATTATCGGCAGCGATGTATCTGCTGTCCCAGAATTAGTTAGATTATTAAGAGAAGAAGCAAAAGTAATTTAGGTGGGAAAATGGCAAATAAAATTTTAGCAGTTTTAGAACAAAGAGAAGGACAATTAAAAAAAGTCTCTTTTGAAGTTATATCATTAGCAAAAAAATTATCTACGCAATTATCTTATCAAGTAGAAGCAATCATAATTGGTAATGAAATTTCGAATTTATCTGAATTAAAAAATTACTTTTCGTCAAAAGTTACACATTTCAAAAATCAGGATTTGAATTATTATTCTTCAAGTGCGTATTCAAAAATTCTTTCAGATTACATAAATGAAAATGACTTTTCTTTAGTAATATTTCCAAATACTGCAATGGGGATTGATTTAGCTCCTCGAGTTGCAGTCAGAACAAAATCTGCTGTTGCTACGGATTGTATTAAAGTAATTTATGATAATGAACAATTAATTTTTACAAAACCAGTTTATGCTGGAAAAGCGTTGATCAATTTTAAGTTAAATTCAGAAAGAAAGATAATAACTATAAGACCAAATATTTTTAAGCCTGAAAAAATTGAAAACGAAAATCTTAACTTAGAAACAAAAGAGATATCAGATTTAGATCTAACAACCAAGGTTACTGGTTATAAAAAATCAGAAGGCAAATTGGATGTTGCAGAAGCTGATATAATCGTCTCCGGCGGTAGAGGTATGAAAGGTCCAGAGAATTTTCACTTAATAGAAGAACTTGCTGAAGTTTTAGGCGCGGCAGTTGGTGCATCTCGGGCAGTCGTTGATGCTGGATGGAGACCACATAGAGAACAAGTTGGTCAGACAGGTAAAACAGTTTCACCAACATTGTATATTGCGTGTGGAATTTCTGGAGCTATACAACACTTAGCAGGAATGTCATCATCAAAATATATTGTAGCAATAAATAAAGATAAAGATGCTCCTATTTTTAACATCGCTGATTATGGTATTACAGCAGATGCACTCGAAATTTTACCCGTATTAATTGAAGAAATTAAAAAAATTAAATCTTAAGAAATAAATTGTTAAAAGTTGAATGTGAAATACTTGGTTTAACAGCGGGACCTACTTCAAGTGGGTCTTTCGCTCTTCTACTCAAGGAAGTTGATGGTAGTAGAAGAATTCCAATTATTATTGGCCAATTTGAAGCTCACGCTATCGCTTTAGAATTGGAAGGGATGAAACCACCTCGACCATTAACACACGACTTATTAAAAAACGTTATTGAAAATCTAGGTGCGACGGTAATAGAAGTTGTAATTACTGAATTACGAGATAATACTTTCTATGCTAAAATAGTTGTTGAAGTTTCAGGTCTTACAAATGAAATAGATTCTCGTCCAAGTGATGCTATTGCTCTAGCAGTAAGAGCTAAAGTACCTATCTATGTTTCTGAACTTGTAATGCAGGAAGCATCATTTATTCCCTCTGATGAACAAGAATACGAAAGAAGAAGTAGTGCTTCAATTGATGAGCAGGAAATCAATTCACCTCCTTCAAGAAGTAAAGAAGCAAAAATAGCTGCATTGCAAGACAAGTTAAGAGAGGCTATTGAAAAAGAAGATTATGAAAGAGCAGCCAAAATTAGAGATGAAATAAAAAAACTTACTCAGAACAACTAAGAAAATATTTTCTTCCCAATTTCACATTCTAAACACTTACCTTTAATACAGTAACCTCTGAATAATTCTAACATACCTTGATATAAAACACTTTTTAATCGATGCTCATAAATGTGTAAGTTAGTACTTACTTTATCGATTAAACTATTAGATTCTTTTTGAGTGTAATTAACAAATAAATTCACAACTTTTTTAGCTTCATTTTTCTTATCAAATATTTCGAAATAAACTGATAGAATTGGAAGTATGCAATTTGTAACTATTTCATTAACTCTGCTAAGTCCTACAAAATATTTTATTTCGGAACGTACAGGTTTTGAAAAGTTATAATGCTTCGCCCAATATCCTTCTGCTTTTATAATGAAAATATCATATAGTAAAGAGGATATTTTTTTTAAATCGTTAATTTTTGAAAACGCATTAACCATTCTGTTAAAAAGATTTTCTTTAAAGATTTTGTGCAGATATTTTGCTGCTGCTGCTAAACGAACAGTTGGAAAGTTTTGCGGTCTTAATTTGTAAAAATGCCAATTGTTCAAATGAAAATAATTATTATTATAAAAGACTTTTAACTCTTGCCAATTAGTATTCAATTCTCTCACATACTCTAAAGTTTCTTCATCTTCAATTTTATTTACAGGTGGTATTAAACCGCTAATACTGAAAAGTGCACTTTCTGCTTTTTTGATAAAATTATTAGAATCTATTTTTTGTATAAAATCGTATTCAAGACTTTTTCCCAACCTTTGCATTATTTCTTTGTTTTTTGTATAACCTAAAGCTTCAAAAATTTCTTCATATAGAACCTGATTCCAAAAAGTAATATCATTAAATTCTTTTGAATAAAATTTTCTTCCCTTTATTTCCTCGATAAAGTTATGACTTATACGCGGTTCACTGACTTTATGCTCTCGCAAGACAACAAGTTCTTTAAGTCGATCTAAAATTCTCAAACATTTTTTCTTATATCTCTGTAATCCAAGAGTTCTTATAAATTTAATTTTCTCATCAACTTCCATAAGATGATTTATTTGTATACAAGGCATTATTATATCTTCGCTCTTCTCGGAGTTTTTTTCGAGTTCTTTTCTTTTATCCATATCCAAATAATTTTTTAATTCTAAGACAGGGATATCTCTTCCAATTGAATTAGTAGAAAAACTTTTTCTTGAATTATTCTTAAGGACAACGTGAAGAATAGTTTTATTATAACGCGAATTAAGATAGTGACCGTGAGCTTTCCAATCTGAAGTGAAATTATCAATTTCAACATCACCATTGAAAGTAATATTTCCGATTCTAATTCTCGCATTGTGAAAATCAGGTCCTGCAAAATCAGAGTTTCGTATTCCGGGATCAATAATTTCAATTTCGGTTCCATCAACAGTTTGAATGTTTGAAGGAAGTTTTTTATTCATCCAAAGATCATAGATGTAATCTTCGGGAATTCTAAAATTTTTCATTGGGAACCTCGCTCATTACCGCTAGGAATACTATTGACAAATTTATGTTTTTTACTAATATAAAAAAACTAATCTGAAAATATTTGATTTGCAATATTATTTAATTTGATGATTTCTAATCGAGCAGCTACATCAAAATTTAAAGATTGGTCTTTATAAATTATTGAACGAGAAAGATTGATTAAAAAATTTTTTCTATGAAAAGATTTAAATAATTTCACAACATCATCAAAACTACCGCCCTGTGAACCAACACCCGGTAACAAAATTGGTAATGTATCGAATGCTTTAATATTCTCTTTTAATTCTTCTAAATTAGTTGCACCAAACACCAATCCACAATTTTTAAATTTGTAATTCCATTCAATTGATTTTTTTATAATGTATTGAAATAATTTTTCACCACTTTTAATCTCTAACTTTTGAAAATCATTTGCTCCCTGATTTGAAGTAAGGCCTAATAAGAAAGTCAATTTGTTTTCGTATTTTAAGAAAGGTTCAATAGAGTCAAAGCCCATAAAAGGATTGACCGTAACAGCATCAAAATTAAAATATTCAAATACAGATTTTGCATACATTTCAGAAGTATTTGAAATATCACCTCTCTTTGAATCTGCAATCACGAATATTTCTGAAGGAATTTCTTGAAGAGTTTTTTCTATCAATTCAAAACCATAAGGGCCTAAAACTTCATAAAAAGCAAAATTGATTTTGTATGCTGCTACAGAATCTTTTGTTGCTTCAATTATTTTTTTATTAAAAAAATGAACAGCGTCTTTTTCATTTTTAATTACACTTGGGATCTTGTTGATATCAGTATCTAATCCAACGCAAATAAATTTATTATCTTCATTCTTTGAAATTATTTTTTCTAATGCATTCATTTAAGCGAAATTTTTTCTTGAACGATAAATATTTAATACAATTGAAATCATTATAACATTTGCTATCAAAGAACTTCCACCGTAACTTACAAAAGGAAGTGGAACCCCGATAACTGGCACAAGTCCAATGACCATTCCAACGTTAATGAAAAAATGAATGAAGATAACAGAGAATATTCCAATTTGAACTAATCTTAAAAATTCATCTTTTGTGCTTGATGCATTACTTAAAATTCTATGCATTAAAATCAAAAAAAGAATTATGACAAACATTGAACCAACAAAACCAAATTCTTCTCCAATCGTACAGAAAATAAAATCAGTCCATTGTTCAGGAATGTATTGTAATTGAGTTTGATTTCCTTTCATAAAACCTTTACCAAACAACCCACCGCTACCAACTGCAACCATTGCCTGAATTGAATTGTATCCTGTTTTGAGAGGATCACTTGTTGGGTCAATAAAAGACCTAATTCTATCTTGTTGATGTGGACTTAAAATATTAAAAACGAAATCTGCTAAAAAACCTGCAGCAATATTAATTCCTATTACTGAACCAGTAAAGAATAAATCTTTGCTCAATAAAAAAATTATTGTCAGACATAAAACTAAAGAAACAATAAAAGGAAGAGTTCCAAATATTGCTGATAAAGCAACGCAAGCAGGCGAGATTACAACAACAATCCATAATAAACTTAAACCTTTATAAAATAAAATAGTTAGTATCATAAAGAAGAATATGATTGATGTTCCCATATCAGGTTCGAGAAGAATTAAAAAAACTGGTATAAATCCGATTAACAATGCAACAAAGATATCTTTGATAGAATCTATATCTGCATTGTTGCGTGATAAGTAGTATGAAAGCATCAATATTGTTGCTATTTTCATAAATTCCGAAGGCTGAAAACCAATTGGCCCGAATGCTAACCAACTTTTAGATCCAGAAACGGTCTTCCCAACAACTAAAACAGCAATCAACAATATTATTCCCAAGAAATACAATGGAATTGAACTAAACTTGAATGAATTAGTTGGAAGAAAATAAATTATCATAGAAATCATAAATGCTGCTAAGACAAATAGAAATTGTCTTTGAAAATTATTCTCTGCTGTTGAATTGTTGAAAGTTGAGCTATAAATTGAAATTAAACCAATTAAAACAAGAATTATTGTTGGTATAAGAACATATAAATCAACCTTATCTTTAAATTCATAATCAATTCGCATTCATTACCTCATTTTGAGTAAGTTGAGAAAATGAGTTATTATTATTTGAATTAATTTCTTTATTTAAATAAGCTTCAATAACTTTTTTAGCTATTGGTGCAGCGTGAGTCCCTCCGAATCCAACATTCTCAACAACAACAGCAATAGCAATTTTCGGATTTTCAAAAGGTGCGAATCCAATGAATAAGGCGTGATCTTTTCCGTGAGGATTTTGTGCTGTTCCTGTCTTACCTGCAATCTTGAAATCGTTAGATCTTATATGAGTAGCTGTTCCATTTCCATTTACAACTAAATACATTCCCTTTTTTACAATATCAAAAACATCTTTCCTGATTGAAGTTTTTACTTCAGGAAATTTGTATTTAACAATTTTCCCATTTTTATTATCAAGATATCCTTTCACAACGTGAGGTTTAAAAGATTTACCATTATTAGCTGTTAGTGCTGTAAAAAAAGCTAATTGTAAAGGTGTAACGCTAATTTCACCTTGTCCAATCCCTAAACTTGCTAAGATACTTCTTGGCCAATTTTTACCATATATTTTTTCATAATAACTTTCATCAGTAATCAATCCAGCAGCTTCCTCACCGATATCAATTCCTGTTTTTCTGGAAAAACCAAATTCCATTGCATAACGCTTTAGATTATTCAGACCAATTTTATAAATAAGCTGATAGAAAAAAGTATTACAAGATTTTTCAATTGCACGAACAACATTTGTAGCACCGTGAGAACCGTGACATTTAAAGAATCTTCCAAATGTGAAACCACCACCACAATTGATAATAGTATTTTCATCAATTACTCCCATTTCTAAAGCAACTAAAGCAGCTAGAATTTTAAATGTTGAACCCGGCGGTTTTAATGACATAGTTGCACGATTGAAAAGCGGATCAGCAGGATCACTATATATTTTTTCTAAAAATTCTTTTGTGGTAACATAAGAGAACTGATTTAAGTCATATTCAGGAGAACTGACCAATGCGAGAATTTCACCACTTGAAGGTTCAATAGCAACTACAGCTCCTCTTTTCCCTTTCATTTCTTCTTCTGCAGCTTTTTGAGCATATCCATCTATTGAGAGAACAAGGTCTTTACCCTTAACAGATTCTCTATCAGCCTCACCATTTTTATATCTATCAATCTCTTTTCTTTTTGAATCAACTAAAACGTATTTATAACCCTTTACTCCTCTCAATTCCTTTTCATAAGCTTTTTCAATTCCATTATGACCGACATAATCTCCTGGTTTGTAATAATCTTTTTCTAATTTATACTGCTCAGGTGAAATCTCTTTTGTATATCCGAATAGATGTGAACCCATTACTCCGAACGGATAACCTCTTTGCATTTCTACTACATAATCAACACCAGGTAAAAAGTTTGTATTCTCTTCCAACCAACTTACTACATTAAAGTCTATTCCTCTTTTGATTTTTATAGGAACATATTTTGAATAAATTCTATTTTTTTGAAGAATGCTTGAGACCATTCCTTCTTCAAAACCTAATACGGCATCTAAGATTTTATTTAGACTCGTATCATAATATGCTGGAGTTATTCTTAATGTATACGCTGGGATATTATCAACTAACAAATTTAAGTTTCTGTCGTAAAAAACACCTCTGAATGGTATTTGCTCAATTGCTTTAATACTATTACCCGCTGATTTCAAATCATATTCTTTTTGATTTATGATTTGCATTTGAAATAATCTTATAGAAAAGATTGTTATAATCCCCAAAAGTATTATATAAAGAATTACACCTCTATCTGAAGAACCACTATTAAACTTATTCAAAAGTCCTCCTTTTAGGAATTATAGAAATGAACAGTAAACCTACAAATGCAGTGTATATTGAATTAGCAATATTTTTTACAAACATATTCACAATAAAATTACTCGATAAATCAAAAGAAGAAAAGAAAGAAAAAATTGTATTATCTATAAAAGACACAAGTAAAATAATCAGAGTGAAATTTAAATTAGAAAGGTAGATATCTCTTTTATTTTCAGAGGAGAAATATCCAGCAATAAACCCAGATATTGTTTTTGTGACCATCATACTGCCTAATATTGTTCCAAATATCAAATCACAAATTCCACCAAAAATAAATCCAGCACTCATACCAAAAAATTGATTATTATTGATAGTATAATAAACCAATAGTAACAAAATTAGATCAGGTGCGATGTTGTCAAAAGAAATTAATGGGACGAATACACTTTGAAAAATTATAACAGGAACTAATATTAAAAATGGGATAAAATATGAATATCTCATTGTAGTTTTTTAAGGAAATTCAACTCAAGATTTCTCACCTCTTTAGAAGCTACAATCGGTACGATAAATACGTATTCAAGATTATTGAAATCAACTAATGTATTAACAATGATTTCATTAAAAATACCTTTTTCAATATTTTCAATTGAATTAGCATAACCAACTGGAACAATTACCGGCACAATAGTACTAAGTTCTGATATAACTATTCGATCACCTTTTTTTATTTGATATGTCTTTGGAACATTTATAATTCTAAGATTACCTGATTTCCACTTTAATACTCCTTGTTCTCCTGTTTTTTCTGATTTGACGGTTAAATTTAAGTCGCTATTTCTCAACGTTTTTATTATTGCATAATTATCCGAGACTGAAAAAACTACTCCAACTAAACCTCGATCATTAATAACAGGCATTCCGATTTCAACACCATTTTTTTTACCATCATTGATAGTAATTGTCTCTTGATTTAGATTATTAAATCGAGAAATAATTTGTGAACTAATTAGTTTGAATTTGAAAGTGTCCTTTAATGATAATGAATTCTTTAGATTATCAATTAAAATCATATCTTTTCTCAATCTACTTAATTGGAGCATTAGTTCAGCGTTTGTTAATCTTAAATTTTCTACCTCTTCCTTTAAATTTTCACTATCAATAGTATCGTTGAAAAATGAATTTACAACTGCGAAAGTACTGAAAATCATTGCCCTCAGTTTTTGAATCTGGGGTGATGTGTTAATAGATATCAAGTATAAACTAATAATTACAAGGACGATAAGAAAAGCATATTCTCTAAAGTTTTGCCAGAGATGATAGAGAAACTTCAATTCTAGAACTCTCTATTTCGAATTAATACTTTGGAATAATTGTTCAAATTTTCCAATACTTTACCAGCTCCCCTTGCAACAGCTGTAAGTGGATCTTCTGCAATGTGAACAGGTAAGTTAGTCTCCATTCTAATTCTTTCATCCAAACCTTTTAATAAAGCACCACCACCTGTCAACATTACTCCTCTGTCCAAAATATCTGCAGAAAGTTCAGGAGGAGTTTTCTCCAAAGTTTGTTTGACAGCATTTACAATTTGTAAAACAGCTTCATTTAATGCTTCACGAATTTCGACAGAGCTAACTTCAGTAGTTTTTGGAACACCACCAACTAAATCTCTTCCTTTAACTTGAATAGTTACTTCTTCTTTTAGAGGTACGGCTGAACCAACTTCACATTTTATTGCTTCTGCAGTTCTTTCACCAATCAAGATATTGTGATTTTTTTTGAAGTATTGTTGAATTGCATAGTTCATTTCATCACCAGCTATTCGCATAGATTCCTCATTAACAATCCCTGACAAAGCGATAACTGCAATTTCTGTAGTTCCGCCTCCTATATCAATAATCATATTTCCTACTGGAGCATCTACATCTATTCCAATACCAATAGCAGCGGCCATTGGCTCGGCAATTAAATGTACTTCTTTCGCGCCCGCGTGTTCTGCACTATCTCTTACAGCTCTTTTCTCTACCTCCGTAATTCCACTTGGTACGGCAACAACTATTCTTCTTCTAATCAAAGTTTTACTTCCGACTTTTTTAATGAATGCTCTAATCATTCCCTCAGCAATTTCAAAATCAGCAATAACTCCATCTCTAATTGGTCTTATTACTTTAATTTCTCTGTGTTCTCTACCTTGCATTTCTTTTGCTTTATTACCAAGAGCAATTATCTTTTTTGTGTTTTTATCAAAAGCCACTATTGAAGGTTCATTTAGTACGATTCCTTTACCTTTCATATAAATGAGAGTATTGGCTGTGCCTAAGTCCATTGCAATATCGCTTGAGAATAAATTTAATAATCCCATATTTCCTCTTAATGTTTAAAGTGTCTTATTCCAGTAAATAACATTGATAATTTATATTTATTTGCTGCCTGAATTACTTCTTCATCGCGAATAGAACCACCTGGTTGTATGATTGACGAAACTCCGGCTTCAGCAAGCTTAATAACTCCATCCGGGAATGGGAAAAAAGCATCAGATCCTACTACAGAGTTAGACAAATCAAATCCTAATTCTTTTGCTTTATTGATTGCAATTTTGACTGAATCCAATCTCGATGTTTGACCTGCACCTATTCCTAAGGTAACTTTATTTTTCGCAATTACTATAGCGTTTGATTTAACGTGTTTAGCAACTATCCAAGCAAAAATTAGATCATACATTTCTCTTGATGATGGCTTATTCTCAGTTACAATTTTTATATTAGAAACATTCAAAGTAGTTAAATCTCTTTCCTGAACTAAAAATCCACCTGGAATTGATCTAATATCAAGACCTTTTTCATTAATGTTTTTTAATTTTTTTACAATTCGACGATCTTTCTTCTTTTTCAAAATTTCTAATGCTTTAGGCGAGAAATCAGGGGCAACTATAACCTCTAAAAATATTTCATTGAGTTTTTCAGCTAATTTATCATCAACTTCTTCCCCAAAAACAACTATACCACCAAATGCTGAAATAGGATCACTTTTTAATGCTTGAATGTATGAATTATAATTATTGTCTAATGAAGCGACCCCACAAGGATTATTGTGTTTAATAATAACACAAGCAGAGGAGTTTAGTTCTTCGGATAATTCAACTCCAGAAATAATATCTAAGATATTGTTATACGATATTTCCTTGCCGTGCAAGATATTGAAGTATAAAAAAAAGTCACCGTAAATCTCTGCTTTTTGATGAGGATTCTCACCGTATCTTAGCTTAGTGGTATTTCTCTCAAAGATTTTAAGATGCGTTTTTTCTAATTCAAACTTTCTTTCAAAATAATTTGATACAGAAATATCAAAATCAGCAGTATAAGAAAATGCTCTATAAGCAAGTTTAATTCTATATTCTTCATCAACCAAGTTTTTTTCTAATCTTTCAATAAACTCCTGATATTGTTCTGGTGATGTTAAAACAGAGACGTGTTTATAATTTTTCGCTGCTGCTCTAATAAGACTTGGACCACCTATATCAATATTTTCAATGACTTCATCAATTGATGCAGAATCATTTTTAATAATCTCTTTAAATGGATATAAATTCACACAAACAATATCTATTGGAAAAATATCGAAAGATTTTGCTTCAGAGAAATCAGCCTCATCCCTCTTCATCAAGATACCGCCGAAGACTTTTGGATGTAATGTCTTAACACGCCCTTTTAGGATTTCTCTAAATCCAGTGAAATCAGAAATTTCTTTATTAGGGATATTATTTTCAGTTAATAGTTTAGATGTTTTGCCAGTTGCAATTATATTATAATCAAATTTAATGAGAGCTTTAGCAAATTCAACAATATTGGATTTATCTGATACACTAATTAAAGAATATTTCATAAATTTGTTGAAAAATTCATTTTATAATAAAAACGCGCCCATTAATAATTTTTATTTTATTTTCAGCAAACTTTAAAAGAACTTCTGGTAAAAGTTGATGTTCAATCTCCAAAACTTTTGATGCAATTTCTTCAGGTGAATTTGAATCACTAATATCTACACACCTCTGGGCAATTATCAAACCTTTATCATATTCTTCATTAACAAAATGAACAGTCGCCCCACTCACTTTAACAGAAGCTTCAAAAACAGCCTTGTGAACATTCATACCAAACATACCCTTACCACCAAAAGAAGGTAATAATGCAGGATGAATGTTTATAATTTTATTTTTGTAATTTTCAATTAGTTTGTATGGAATTAATTTCAGAAAACCAGCTAAAACTATAAGCTCGATGTCAAATTCTTTCAAAGTATTTAACAACTCATCAATTGACTTATCATCAAAACATTTCGGTAATATGCGAACATCTATTTTATATTCTTGAGCAATCTTAATTGCTAAACAATCAGGTTTATCAGAACAAACTAATCTAACCTTAATTAAATCTTTTAATTTTTCGTGCTCTAAAATTGTTTTAAGATTTGAACCACGACCAGAAACAAAAACAGCTATTTGCAAAAGAAAATTTTTACCTTTTTTAATACGAAAATAATATAATCTCGTGTTTAATTAAATTGAAAACAAGTAATATTCATAAATTTTTTCTTTGTGAATATTCTATTGAAGCTTTAACAAATTCTCGAAATAGTGGATGAGATTTCGTTGCCCTTGATTTTAATTCAGGATGAAACTGACAAGCTACAAACCAAGGATGATCTCCAAGTTCAATCATTTCAACCAATTCATTATTTGGAGAAAGCCCACTGAATATTAAACCATTTTCTTGTAAAATATTTCTGAATTTGTTATTAACTTCATATCTATGTCTATGTCTCTCATAAATATATTTTGCACCATAAGCTTTAAATGCCAAAGTTTTTTCAGATAAAATGCAAGGGTAAGAACCCAATCTCATTGTTGCTCCCAAGTTCCTGATTGACTTTTGCTCTGGCATCAAATCAATTACTGGATATTTTGTCTTCTTAAATTCAGAGCTGTGAGCAGTTTTCAAGCCGCAAACGTTTCTAGCAAATTCTATAATCGCACATTGTAAACCTAAACATATACCAAAGAATGGAATTTTATTTTCACGAGCATATTTTATTGCATTGATTTTCCCTTCAACTCCTCTTTCTCCAAATCCACCTGGGACTAAGATTCCATCAACTCCATCAAGAATTGATGAAATATCTCCATCTTCTAAAGATTCAGCTGGAATTGGTTTTACATTTACCTTGCAATCATTTTCAGCTCCTGCGTGAATGAATGCTTCCAATATACTTTTATATGCATCAAGATGCTCTGTGTATTTTCCAACTAATGCTATTTCAATTTTTTGTTTAGGATTCAAAACACTATTTACAAAAGATTCCCAAGGTCCTAATTTTATTTTCCTTATTGGTAAGTGTAATCTGTTTAATACCAGTTCATCTAATTTTTGTTCATATAAAACAAGTGGTACTTGATAAATTGAAGAACAATCATAAGCAGTAATTACAGACTTAGAATCAACATTACAGAAAAGAGCAATTTTTTCTTTAATTTCTTGTGAAAGTTTATTTTCAGATCTACAGATCAAAACATCTGGTTGAATCCCTAATTCCAATAAATTTTTGACACTATGTTGTGTGGGTTTTGTTTTTACTTCACCAGCAGACTGAATATAAGGGACTAATGTTACGTGTATGTTTAAGGTGTTAGACCTTCCAAATTGAAGCATCAACTGTCTCATAGCTTCAATGAAAGGAAGTGATTCAATATCACCAACCGTACCTCCAATTTCTGAAATGATTACATCATAATCACCTAAGTCTGCTAATTTTAACATTCTTGCTTTAATCTCATCTGTAATATGTGGGATAACCTGAACTGTCGCACCTAAAAAATCTCCTCGTCTTTCTTTTGTAATAACATCATAGTAAACCTGACCAGTGGTGGTATTATTAGCTTTGGTCATATTTACATCGAGAAATCTTTCATAATGACCGAGATCTAAATCTGTTTCAGCACCATCTTCTGTAACATAAACCTCACCGTGCTGAAATGGGCTCATTGTTCCTGGATCAACATTTATGTATGGATCAAATTTTTGAATAGTTACTTTATAACCACGTTGTTTTAGAAGAAGACCTAATGCAGAGGCAGTTATTCCTTTACCTAAAGAGGAAACGACTCCACCTGTAACGAATATTAATTTGACTTTTCTTCGAGAAGGCATTTTTTATTTTTTTGCTTTCAAATATAGAACCGTGAACAGTATTATACAATTATTGGTAAGATATTTTGCAGATAATTTTTGAATGGTTGAAATTTTATTTAGTTAAATGACATCTATTCGAAATCGTGTTCAAAATAGTTTACTGCTCTATCATCCTCAGATTTTTTATTCAATTTTGAATTTAATCTATCTTGAAAATCTCTTGCTGAATCGTATCCATAATGTTTTAGAAGATAATTTAGTGCAATTACTTCGGATATCACAGTAATATTTTTACCAGGTATGATCGGTAATTTTACATAAGGTATTTCAACATCCATAATATTCAAAGTTTTATTTTCCAGTCCTGTTCTTGTATAATCACCATCATCTTTCCAAATTTCTAGTTCAACAACGATTTCTAATCTTTTTTGATATCTAATTGCTCTAATACCAAACATTTTAGCAACATTTATAAGTCCAAGACCTCTTATCTCCATAAAATGCTTTGATATTTCAACACCTGAACCCATCAAAATTCCTTCTCCTTTTTTAGTAAGTATGATTACATCATCAGCAACTAATCTGTGTCCTCTTTCAACCAAATCCAAAGTCACTTCACTTTTTCCAATTCCCGAATCACCCATAAAAAGAATTCCAATTCCATAAACATCTACAAAAGAACCGTGAACAGTAAGTCTTGGTGCAAATTGATCATCTAAAAAGTCACTTAAAAGATATACTAATTTTGTTGTGGAAAATTCTGTAACGAAAATTGGTACTGAAAATTTCTCTGCATATTCTAACAAGTCTTCGTTTACTTTATTACCGTTTGTAACTATGATACAAGGTATATCAAATTTAAAGATATTCTCTAAGGATTTTCTTCTAAGATCTGAAGATAGTTTATCTAGGTACATCAACTCAGTATTTCCAAAAACTTGAACTCTTTTATAGGAAAATAAATCAACAAACCCGGCTAACGCTAAGCCGGGTCTGTGTAAGTTTTGGTCTATTAACTTTTTATCAAGACTATGGTTTTTAGTAACGAGTTGCAGTTTACAAATCTTGGATGCGTGTTCATATAAAAATCCAACAGTAATAAATTCTTTTCTGAAAACATTATTATGATTAATTCTAATCATCTTGCCTTATTAACTCTTTTTGATTTAACAGTAGTTAACTGAGCTCTTAATTTTTCGACAGCCGCAGTAATTGATTTTTTAAAGTCATCGGACTCAACTTTAGATGTTAAAGTTTGACCAGGAATTTTTAATATAACCTCTGCAGTTTTAATACTATTTTGATTGTTCTGATAACTTAGTATGACATCTGCTTTGAGAAGATCATCACTAAATCTTTCAAGAGAGAGAAGCTCGTTTTTGATGTGCTCTTTAAGACTGTCGTGAGCTTTGAATTTACGAGCAGTTATTTTGATGTTCATACGAACCTCCTTTAATAAGTTATGATTTTGGATGCGATTTTTTATAAATCGCTTTAAGTCTTTCGATACTTAATTGAGTATAAATTTGAGTTGTTGATAAATTTTCGTGACCAAGAATTTCTTTAACAACTCTTAAATCAGCACCATTGCTTAACATATGAGTAGCTGCACTGTGCCTTAAAGTATGAGGACTTTTCTTTTTCACATCGGTAACTAAAGCTAAGTTTTTTGTCACTATTCGATGAACAAATCTTGGATTTAACTTTCTGTTGAATTTATTTCTAATTAGATAATCATCGTTGGAATTAACTGGAAATTCTTGAAGATATCTATGCAAAACTTCTAATGACTTTTCACCGATTGGGACAATTCTTGTTTTATTCCCTTTTCCAGTTACAGTAAGTGTCCTTTGGTAAAAATCCACATCTTGATATTTTAAGTTACAAAGTTCACTTACTCTTAATGCACATCCATATAAAAGTTCTATAATAACTATTTTAATTATTGGAAATTTTTCTCTTGAACCTTTTAAGTTGTATGTTTCAATTATTGATTCAGTATCAATGACTGAAGGTAATTTTTTATCACATTTTGGATTTGAAATGACAAGGCCTGGATTTGTTTTTATAAATTCATTTTTAAAGCAATAATTAAAAAAACTTCTTAGAGCTGAAAGTTTTCTGGATATGCTTCTGTTATCTAAATTATTTTGTGATAAATAAAGTAAATATCTTCTAATAAATTTATCACTTAAACTTTCAATGTTGGTTTTATCATTTTTATAGCAAAAGTCTAAGAAAATATTTAAATCATTATGATATGCTCTAATTGTATTTTCAGAGTATCGTCTGACAGAGGAAAGTTCATTTAAGAATTTTTCTACCAATTGATTTAATTGAATATTCATCAAAATGATTTTACTTTATTATCGGAAGTTCTGTAAACAATTTAAGTAACTTATTTTCAAACAAAGTCATTTTCTTTTTTTCTGATTTAGTTGAATCATTAAATCCAATCAAATGTAAAATTCCGTGAATAATCAATCTTTTTAATTCTTCATTGAAATTAACATTAAATCTTTTAGAATTTTTTTTTGCTTCATCGAAAGAAATGTATATCTCTCCTTCCAAGTCTTTAGTATCCGATGAGTAATTAAAAGTGATAATATCTGTATTATAAAAATGATTCAAGTATTTTTTATTTAATTCTAAAACTAAATCATCTTTTACAATATTAACTTCTAAAGATTTTATTCGCAAGTCTAATTCTTTTGTAAGTTGAAAAATCAGTTTGTGAATATTCCTTTTATTTATTGAATCATATAGTGAATAAACTTGGACATTTTTCATAAATCTTCAAATGATTCCAATGAAGACTTGGTTATTTCCGAATATTTTTTATATCTAAAAGCAGAAGCTTCTAAATCTTCTATTTCCTCTTTTGTTAAATCTCTAACAATTTTAGCTGGAACGCCAGCGACTAATTTTCCACTTGGGACAACAAAGCCGGGCTTAACAACAGCACCAGCCGCAACCATTGAGTATTCTTCAACTATTGCTCCATCTAAAACTATAGCTCCAATTCCAATTAGACAGAGATTTTTCAAAGTGCAACCGTGAAGTTTTACCGAATGACCTACTGTAACTTTGTCTCCAATGTTGAGAGGATATTTTCCATTCGTAACGTGAAGCATTGAGCAATCTTGAATATTGGTCTTTTTACCAATTTTGATATAATGCACATCACCTCTGATTACAGAATTATACCATACACTTGAGTCTTCTCCGATTTCAACATCTCCTATGATTTTGACGCCATCGGCTAAAAAAACCGAAGGATGTATCTTAGGCAAGATTCCATTATAAGGATAAAGCTTTCTTTGAAATTCTAATTTTTGTATCGAGGGGGCTGCCATTCTTTTTTCTTCCATTTTTTTAACTCTACTGTTACATTTCCAATTATTACTCTTAGTTTTGCATAAATTGGTACTGCGTGTTTATCATTACTGAACCAACCTTCAAATGCACCTGTCAAACCAAATATTCCTTTAAATTCAGTTTCACCTTCAAGATAAACACAATCTATCGGATAATCAACAGCATTTATTGAAATTTTTTCGGACTTGTCATAACATCTAAAAGTAGTTTTTTCTGGTTTTTCATTTATAAAAACCGGAATATCAAAAGCAGCATTTTGACCAGTTCGCATTCTTGCAAAATAGAATAACGATAATCCATCCAAATATTCTCTTTTCAAACTTGCAGTTGAATCAGTCCAAACTTCATTTTTGGTTTTACTCCCTTTCAGAATATGAACTTTCTTCTTTGAATAATTGAAGTTGTATATTGTATAAGTTGTATCATCCCCAAGAATTGTTCCTTTGAAATATATTGGGATTTGCTTTCTATTAAATTTTGATTCATAAATCTGATGCAAATCTACAAATGGAATTCCACTATAAGAATCAATATATGCTATTGTAGAATATATTGAATCATTCTCATCATAATCCAATACTTTTAATCTAATTTCTCCAATTGGAATGAAAAGATATTTAACCACATAAATTATATCTTCACCAACATCAATTTTTCTTTCAACTGCTTGTTGATTTTTTTCTATAATTGGATTTTCAGTAGTTGCAATGAATAAGAACAAATATGAACCGAAAACAAATTGTATTAAAAATTTAATCATTATCTTATCATTTTCTCAGCAAAATTTAACAACTTTAATCCTTCCTTAAATTGCTCATCAGCTTCGAGCATAATTGAGAACCAACCTTCATTCTTCCAGAAATTACGAGCTATTTGTGCTTTTAATCTTGTTTTAATATATGAGACGTCTTTATTCAATTCTTGTTCATTCAATTTAATATTTTTTGCTCTGATGAATTTTATGAAGTTATCAAATATCGTATCACTAACTACAAAGTCTTTCTTGAACTTCTTCAAATCATTATTAAAATCAGATTTAATTTTATCTCCATTGACATCTAAAAAATTTAGTGTAAAAGAATAAAAAACATTCTCCTTAAGTAACTCCTGCGTTAGCTCTGTCAATTGAGAATTCTTTACTATAAAATCAGGTGTAATTCCTCCTCCACCAAAAACTTTTCTTTTTTTAATTAGTGTTAAAAATTCTGGTTTAAGGCTATCACTTTCATTTTGATGCAGAAAGTTATCACCTTCAATTTCTTGTTTATCAAATGCTTCTGAATAATATTCCATCTTGTTAGTTTTATCCGCAAATTTTCTTTGAATATTTCTTCCAGAAGGTGTGAAATATTCTGAAATTGTCAAACGAAATGCAGATCTATCTCGGAGTTCAAATTGTCTTTGAACTAAACCTTTACCAAAGGAAGTTTCACCAACTATAAGTCCACGATCCCAATCTTGAATAGCACCTGCAACAATCTCACTTGCAGAGGCACTTCCTTTATTTATCAAAACAACAACGGGAAGTTTTTCATAAGTATATGTATTCTCCGCAAAGTACTCTTCATCAAACTCTGATATTCTCCCCCGGGTATAAACAATTTTTTTATTTCCATCCAAAAACACATCAGATATTTTTACTGCTTGGTTTAAATAACCCCCTGGATTTCCTCGTAAATCAAGAATTAAATATTTCATTCCTGCTTGATTTAATCTATCGAGAGCTTGAATAAATTCATCATAAGTTGTCTCAGAGAATCGTGAAATACTTATGTATGCAGTATTATTATTAATCATTATAGCTGCATCGACAGAATAAATTGGTATTTTATCTCGAGTTATAGAATAACTGAAAATTTTTCCTGATGAAGGTCTTAGAATTTTAACGGAGACTTTTGTGCCTGCTTTTCCTCTTAATTTTTGTCTAACTTCTTCATTAGTAATTCCGATAACTGGCTGATTATTTATTTCAATAATTCTATCACCAGGTAAAATTCCTAACTGTTCGCTAGGACCTCCTGAAATGGGAGTTACAACAGTTATTGTATCATTAACTATTTGAAATTCAATTCCGATTCCTTCAAAATCACCTCTGAAAGATTCTTCAACTTGATTGAATTCTTTAGCAGGGATATAAATTGAATGAGGATCTAAACTATCTAAAATCCCTTTAATTGCTGATTCGACTAATTTCTCAGTGCTTAATTCTTCAATGTAGAACTTTTTTGTTAAAGAGATAACATCGTCTATTTTGCTTAATTCACCATTTGAACCATTTCCGATGAAGAACTTTTGAATTTGAGTTCCAATCAAAACACCGAATAGAATTGTAAAAAGAATAATTAAAGGGGAAATATTTCTAAATCTCATAAGTTAAAATCTCATATTCTAATTTATTTTGATTCAGGTTTCATCTGTGGAAAAAATATTACATCTCTAATAGAGGATTGATTAGTTAAAATCATTGTTAATCTGTCAATTCCAATTCCGAGACCAGCAGTTGGAGGCATACCATACTCCAAAGCGCGTAAAAAATCTTCGTCAATTTGATGTGCTTCTTCATCACCAGCTTCTTTCATTTTTAGTTGCTCTTCAAACCTTTCTCTTTGATCAATTGGATCATTTAATTCAGAGAAAGCATTACATATTTCTTTTCCAACAACATACGCTTCAAATCTCTCAACGACTCCTTCTTTTAATCTGTGCTTTTTTGCTAAAGGAGATAACTCAATTGGATAATCAATAACAAATGTTGGTTGTATTAATTCTGATTCAACTGTTGCAGAAAATATTTCATCAATGAATTTCGCTTTGCTTGTTAATTTTGATAAATCCAAATGTAATTTTTTAGCAAGATCTTTTAATTCATCAATTGATGCATTGATTACATTTAAACCGGTTTTCTCCTGAATTTTATCAATCATTGATATTCTATTCCAAGGTTTAGCAAAATTTATTCTTTTACCTTCATATTCAAATTCAAGTGTATTAAAAACTTTAAGACACAAATATTCGAAGAGTTCCTCGACAAAATTCATCATCCAGTTATAATCTTTATATGCAACATAGAGTTCAAGCATAGTAAATTCTGGATTGTGTGATCTATCCATTCCTTCATTTCTGAAGTCTTTCGAAATTTCATAGACTCCATCAAATCCTCCTACTATCAATCTTTTGAGATACAACTCATCTGCTATTCTTAAATATAAATTTATATCCAGAGCATTATGATGAGTAATAAAAGGTCTAGCTGCTGCACCTCCATAAAGCGGTTGGAGAATAGGGGTTTCAACCTCCAAATAATTTTTTGAATCTAAAAATTCCCTTATAGTTGAAATTATTTTTGACCTTTTGATAAAAACATCTTTGACATCTGGATTTACAATTAAGTCAACATACCTTTGTCTATATCTTAATTCTTTATCAGCAAATTGATCATAAATTATCTTGTTACCATTTTCATCTATGACTTCTTTAGGAATTGGAATAGGTCTGAGACTTTTAGCAAGAATCTCAAATCTCTGCGTATGAACGGATATCTCTCCAGTTTTCGTTTTGAATACAAATCCTTCAACACCAATGATATCTCCAATATCTAATAATTTAAAGACGTCATAATAATCACCCAATTCATCTTTTTTTAGATATATTTGAATTTTTCCGTAACTATCTTGAATATGAGCAAAAGAAGCTTTACCCATTCTTCTAATCGCCATTATCCTACCAGCGATTTTGACAGTTTTATTTTCATATTCTGAATAATTAGATTTTATCAAAGCTGAATTTGAGTCAACATCGAATTGATAAGCATAAGGATTAATACCTTTTGACTTAAGTTCTTCTAATTCCTCAAATCTTCTTTTAATTAGTTCATTAACATCTTCAAAGGGAATATTTTCCATTATTGTTCCTTTCTACTTATACTGGATAATAAAACACAAATTTTATCTTGTAAATTCTCAATTAGTTTAACTGGCACGTTGAAGTTATTTACTAAAATACTAAAAGCAAAATCTTCATTATCTAAAGACTTTGCATAGCCACTCAAGTTTCGAGCGAAAGAAATAAAGCCAGTTTTTGCTCGAACTCGATTTTCAGCTAAAGTATTTTTCATTCTTCTTGAGAGAGTTCCATCAATCCCTGCAATTGGTAGCGAGTTATAAAAGTAAAGAAAATTTTTTGAGTTGTACATCCTCTCAAGAAGGTTAACAATTTGATATGGTGTAACTCGGTTTAACGGAGAAAGACCACTGCCATCATACATTAAAATGTGATTTACATTAAGTCCAATAGATGAAAACCATTCTTTACAAACTGAAATACCATTTTCAAAACTACCAATTCCTTTTAGCTCCGCTCCCATTACTCTTAAAAGTTGCTCAGCATAAAAATTCTGAGACCCTTTGTTTACAACTTTTATGATTTCATACAACGGTGGTGATTTATAGTTAAAAAGATTAACTGCTTTCTTATAGTCAATTTGTTTATTATAATCATCAATATCAACGGTGTAACCGATAACTCTCAAACCACGAGCTTCGATTCGATTTTTCAATGCATTCAATGTAAAGTAAGTTGGATTGTAAATTGATGAGTATGTTTTTAGTGTATCACTTGTTCTGCTAAATGTTCCAAAGACTTTTATTTTATTACTATTTGGTTCTCTAAAAATATCTATGTTTGTTGATGCTTCACCAGGTGAAACTGGTACAATTTCATTAATAACATAGATCCCTCTCAGTTCAGGATTATGTCGAACTATGATGGAATCATAAGTTTTATTATAAAAAATTGTAAGGTCAATACAATTATCATTGAAAGAAAGAGCCCCTGAGGGAGCAGAATACCAATAACTTTCATAATCACGCAACCATCCTGTGCCATAATTTTTATCATCGAAGAAATTATCATCACCTACAATATTCCCTCTAATATTAGTTATACCTAAATCAACTAAAGAATCTATCCAGTCATCAAAAACTTTAAATAGTTCACCGTCGTAAAATCTTCCTGAGAAGGTGGGATCGCCTCCCCCTTTTATCACAAGATCGCCATAAATTGTTGAATAACTAATCTCACCATTTACATAAATACCAGTAGTAAAATTATATTTGCTTCCGAGCATTTCTAAAGCTGCGGCAGAGGTAAATAGTTTTATATTCGATGCTGGAATGAATAATTTGTTTTCATTTAAGGAAAAAATAGTTTCACCATTCTTTAATGATTTGATATAAATTCCAATATTAGCTGTTTGAAAGTTTTCATCATTCAATAGACTTTCAACTTCTTTTTGAAAATTTGCTATAGAATATTTCTTGACAAAAAGAGTCGTATCAGAAGTTATTATTTTTATTGTATCTTGCCCCAAAAGAGAAATAGAAAAAAACAATATAAGCAATGACAGAGTTTTATTCATAAATACTTTTTACTTGATATACCTCTTTATCAGTTAAAAAGCGATATGAACCAATTGGAATATCATCATTAAATATTGCGAAGCTCTTCCTATGCAATTCAACTACATTAAATCCTAATTTCTGAAACATATTTTTAACAAAATGATTTCTGCCCTCAACACATTCAACAAAAAATTGAAATTTATTATCCTTATTTACTGGATAGATTTTTTCAAACTTTGATTTTTTATTATCAAGAATGATTCCTTTTTCAAGTTTCTTCAATGTATCAATATCTGCGGGTTTATCTAACTTCACTTTATAAATTCGAGGTACCTTATTTTTAGGATGTAAAAGCAAATTAGCGAAATCACCATCATTGGTTAAAATTAATACACCAGTGGTATCATAATCTAATCTTCCGACAGGATATATTCTTTTTTTGATGTTTATCAAATCTAAAACTGTTTTTCTTTTTTTATCGTCTTTAGTAGTGCAAAGGTATCCTGCAGGCTTATTTAAAAGAATATAAACTTTTGATTGAAGTTTTATTTTTTCACCATCAACTTCAATTATGTCTTTACTTGGATCAACTAAAGTTGAAAGCGATTGAACCGTCTTTCCATTAACTGTAACTCTGTTTTGTTGAATAAGTTCATCAGCTTTTCGCCTTGAGCAAAGACCACTTTCTGCTATGGCTTTATTGAGTCGAATCTTCTGAACCATTGTTTGATTGTTCCTTTTCTGCAATTTCCTCGATTACATTCATCATAATTCTATTTCTTTGTTCAATAAAATCTTCATCTTTCATTATTTCTTCAATCTCTCTTGGTTTTGGTAAATCCTGAATACTATTTAAACCAAAATAAATTAGAAATTCTTTTGTAGTTGAATAAAGAAGAGGTCTTCCAATAGTCTCTGATCGCCCACTGATTGTGATTAATTTTTTCTCAAGTAAAGTTGCAATGATATGATCTGAATTTACACCTCTGATTGATTCAATTTCTGGTTTGGTGATTGGTTGTTTATAAGCTATAATAGCCAAAGTTTCCAACGCTGCTTGACTTAATCTTCTTTTTGACTTTTCACTTGATAGATATCCAATATATTTTGAGTATTCTTCTTTAGTTGCAAAAAGATATCCTCCAGCAATTTTAACAATCCCGAAAGAATTTCCTGAAGTTTTATAATCTTGATTTAGTTCTTCAATAATTTCTGATATTATTTGATTATTAATCTCTGCATCTTCACCATCGATTCCTTTAATTGTTCTAACAATTTCAGAATCACTTAATGGTTCATCTGATGCAAATATCAAAGCTTCAATAATATTTTTATAAAAATTACTCATTTATCTTCACTATGATAAAATCATTAAATTTATCAGAGAGTTTCAATCCAATTCTTTTTGATTTTACTAACTCAAGTAAAGCTATAAAAGTTACTATTACCACAATTTTTTGTCTCATACCATCAACTAAAGACAAGAAATGAAGTTGATTAGCGTTTTCTAATTTCTTTAAAATATAATCCATTTGCTCTGTTACTGAAACATTTATTTTTTTTATTTGATGGACAGGTTGTTTTTTAATTCCTTCAATAACTCTTTTGAAAACTTTAGCAAGATCATAAACAGTTATATTTCCAAGTAATTTATCAAAGTCATCAGGCGGATTACTAACATCCTGAGAAAAATTACCTCTGAAATTAATCTTTCTTTGAGTTGCTTCAAGGAAAGATAACTCTTCAGCCATTTCTTTGTAACGTTTATATTCTAAAAGTGCTTTTACTAAATCTGTTCTTGGATCAATCTCTTCTCCTTTTTCATCAATCTCTCTTGGAAGTAACATTCTGGCTTTTATATGCATTAATGTTGAAGCCATTAAGATAAATTCTCCTGCTACTTCCAGATCTAAAAACTTTATAAGATTTACGTATTCAAGAAATTCTTTTGTAATCTTTGATATCGGAATATCATAAATATTTATTTCATCTCTTTTTATAAAAAAGAGAAGCAGATCAAGTGGACCTTCGAAATGTTCTAATTTAATTTTATACATTATCCAAGATTCATTTTTTTATGAACTTCATCCATTGTTTTCTCAGCAACTTTTCTTGCTTCCTGCTCTCCGTGTAAAAGTATCTCAAGGACTTCTTGTTGATTGTTTTCATAAAAAGAACGTTTCTCTCTGAAATCAGAGAAATATTCTGAAATCTTTAATGAACATTTCATTTTACAATCCACACAACCTAAAACACCACTTTTACAATTTTGATATATTTCATCAGTTTCTGATTCATTAAATTTTTTGTGATAAGAATATATCAAACAAATATCTGGGTTTCCAGGATCACCTTTTCTAATTTTATTAGGATCAGTAACAGCTTTTTTAACTTTAGCTTTTATTTCATCCGGTGTATCTGAAAGTAAGATTGAATTATTCAATGATTTACTCATTTTTGCATTACCATCCAATCCTGGTAACCTTGCGAACTTTGTTAGCATCGGTTCTGGCTCTGGAAATACTATTCCATATTGTGAATTAAATCTTCTAGCAATTTCCCTTGAAATTTCTATATGTGGTATTTGATCCTCACCTACAGGAACTATTTCACCTTTATATAATAATATATCAGCTGCTTGTAAAACTGGATAGCCAAGATGTCCATAAATAACATTATCAATGTTTAGATCACGAACTTGTTCTTTTAGAGTTGGATTTCGCTCAAGCCTACTTGAGGTAATAAACATACTAAATATTAAAAACAATTCTGCGTGTTGTTTGATTTGAGATTGCCTAAATACAAGAACTTTCTTTGGATCTAAACCAGATGATAACCAATCAATCAACATTTGAATTGAGTTATCATAAATATCCTTAGTATTCAAATCTGTAGTGAGAACGTGATAATCAGCTATCAAGAAAAAGCATTCATAATTTTCTTGTAATGATATCCAATTTTCGAGAGCACCAACATAATGACCAATGTGTAATTTGCCTGTTGGTCTCATTCCGCTAAGTATTCTTTTTTTATTCATAATGAATATGCTTTATAATTTCAAGAGAGGTATAGATAAGGTTTCCATTTTTCATCAATTTTACTTACAATATTTTTTATGAAAATAATGTGACTTGGTTTATAAGGTTTTATTAATAATTTCATATTTGCCTCTTCAGGAGTTCTATCTCCTTTGATATTATTGCACTTAGTGCAAGCTGTCACTAAATTTTCCCAACTATCACTTCCACCTCGTGCTTTAGGAACAACGTGGTCAATAGTTAGCGTTAAATCAGACCTTCCACAATAAGCACATTTATAATTATCTCTTCTTAAGATATTTTTTCTTGATAATATAACTTTCTTATATGGTACTTTAATATACTTACTAATTCGAATAACACTAGGCCAGGGAAAATTTGATTTCACTGTCCTTATCGATTTTCTATCATCTTTTTGAACTATCTCAGCTTTACCTAAAAAAATTAACAAAATTGCTTTTTTGAGAGTACAAACGGTAAGTGGTTCATAACTTTGGTTAAGAACCAAAACCTTTGCATTAAGTTTTCCATTTGTTGATACAGTTCGTTCGAAGACTTACTCCCTTTTTTTATTTTTATATATCAGAACTGATCTGACAATAATTCTTATTACAAAAATAAGAATAGTTAAATATAAAAATGTTTTATAATGCTCTACTCCAACTGATTTTGTGAAAATTAGCAAAGCAAAAATTGCGACTATGACAATTGTACCGTAATTAAAAATTTTATACCAAAGACTATCAAAAAACATAACTATATAAAATTTATTAAGACCTAATTGAATTATTAAATTTTTGAAATCAACGCAAAACAAACCACATAATTATCAGAGTGGCTTATTGATAACTTAATTTCTTTATCGTCAGATAAAAATTCTTTAAGCTTTCCATAAGTTTTAACCATTGGTAAACCATTACTTTGATTAAACACTTCAATGTTTTTCCAAGTTGCAATTTTTTGACCTGATTCTGAGAGGGCTTTATAAATTGCCTCTTTGGCTGCAAATCTTGCAGCGAAATGTTGATACTTATTAGCCTTATTTATACAATATTGAATTTCATTCTCTGTATAAATTTTATTCAAGAATTTATAATCAAATCTATCAATCACATTTTTAATTCTTTCAATTTCAATTATGTCAACGCCTATTCCTAAAATCATTTTAATACCCAACTGCTCCACCAAAACCTCTTGGATCTGTTGCGCCGAAGAAAATTCCATTTTCAATAGCTATTGCATCAACACGCCCAAGACTTCTTAAACTTCCAATAGTATGTCTTTTTTTGATTAAGTTCTCTTTCACATCTTTAACTATGGCTCTTTCTTCATAGTCAATTTTATCTGGCAACCATTGATGATGTATTCTTGGAGCATTAACAGCTTCTTGAATGTTCATATTGAATTCTAAATAATTCATTATAACTTGAAGTACTGAAGTTGGTATTGTTGAACCACCCGGGGAACCAAGAACGAGTATTGGTTTATTTTCTCTTAATACGATAGTTGGAGTCATCGAGCTAAGCATTCTTTTACCTGGTTCAATTTTATTTGCATAACTACCAGTGAGTCCAAATTGATTTGGTTCACCTGGTTTAGCACTAAAATCATCCATTTCATTATTTAATAAAAATCCAGCTCCATCAACAACTATTTTTGATCCATAAGCAGAGTTTATTGTTGTTGTAACGCTGACTACATTACCGAATTTATCTGCTACAGAGTAGTGAGTTGTTTCTTCATTTTCTTTATAATTAGGAAACTCAGCAGGTTTGATCTCTGATGAGGGCTTTGCATACTGACCTATTTGAGAAAAGATCCTTTG
This sequence comes from Ignavibacterium sp., assembly GCA_025056745.1. Lineage (GTDB taxonomy): Bacteria > Bacteroidota > Ignavibacteria > Ignavibacteriales > Ignavibacteriaceae > Ignavibacterium. The sequence goes on along the minus strand of JANWVQ010000172.1, from coordinate 1,101 downwards.
TGCATAATCTTTATTCAATAATTCAACTAAGGGGACTGGATAAAAATCTGAATCTCCAAGATGCTTTGATCTATCAGCAAAAGCATATTTAAATGTTTCAGTTAATCGATGAATATACTCCGAGCTGTTCCAGTCATCTTTATTAAATTCAAAATTTTCTAAAACATTTAAGGATTGAATTAAAATAACTCCACCACCACTTGGCGGACCCATCGTAATAATCTTATAACCTTTGTATGTAGAAACTAATGGTTCTCTTTCAACAGGGTTATAGTTTTCTAAATCTTCATAGGTAATTATTCCACCAGAGCTTTTCATCTGACGGACAATTTTATCTGCAACTTCTCCTCTATAAAATCCGTTCCTGCCATTTTTCGCAATGAGTTTCAAGGTTTTAGCAAGATCTTTTTGAGTAAATAAATCTCCTTCTTCTAGTGGCTTTCCGTTTTTAGTAAATATTTTTGCCGAAGATGGATATTTGATAAAATCTGAATAATGGAAATTAATTGATTCAGCAAGTCTATAATCTAGCTTAAATCCTTTTTCAGCTAATTCAATTGCAGGTTTAATTACTTTTTTCAAAGGGAGAGTTCCATATTTTTCCAGAGCATAGATTAAGCCAGCAACACTACCGGGTACTCCAGCAGAAATCTCGCCTTGTTGACTTTTACTTTGTAAAAAATTTCCTGAAGAGTCGAGGTACATTTTCTCGTGAGATTGCATCGGGGCTTTTTCACGAAAGTCAATGGAGGTATTTTTTCCATTACTAAAATGAATTACCATAAATCCACCGCCACCAATGTTTCCTGCTGAGGGATAAGTAACAGCTAATGCAAACCCTACTGCTACGGCTGCATCAATTGCGTTCCCACCTTCCTTTAAAATATTTACTCCAACTTCAGAGGCAATTTTACTAGCTGATACTACCATACCATTTTTAGCCCGAACTGGAGTAAAGTTCTGAGCTAATATTACTGTTGAAAAAATTATTATGAATTGAAGAACTCTAAAAGATATGCGCATCTACTTTAATTCCTTTAGAATTTAATTGTTCGATTAATAGTTTTGTTAAGGTATCTAACTGTTTAACAGAGTTTTTTA
>JANWVQ010000153.1 GCA_025056745.1 Ignavibacterium sp. | reverse complement strand
TAATAAAAAATTATTTTCAAATGTATAAAAATTTAACTCTTTTATTATAAAAGTCGAATCATTTTTTGATTTCATCCACTCTAATTCTGCAATTAAATTTGTTAAATTTCTAATAAATTTATCTTCTTTTAAGTAACCTACCATACTTCCAGAATTGTCAAGAATTAAATTAATTTTATCAATTACGATTGGGTTTGTATTGGTAATGTTTTTATTATTGTTTGACTTTTTAAGGGAACAGCTGTAACTAAGAGTTATAATCAATAAGAGTAAATATAAGAATTTCATTTATTTATCCCACCATATAGTGTTGATTATATTTCAAATATATAGGCAGATATTAAAAAATTTGTTTGATAAAATTAATTAAAATAAGAGCGATGAATTTTAAATATAAAAAATAATCAATAATAAGTTATTTAATAGCATTCGTAAAACAAAATAATTATTTTTTCATTAAGATGAAAGTTAAATATTATAGATATTTTTTTAAGCAAATTAATTAAAATCTTTTCATAAATTAACTTTTAATTTATTTTGGATATTTTTCTAAAAAATAATAAATAATTTTTAATAAACCAATAATTCATTAATAATTTTTTTTAGTTGTTTCTTTGCATCTAACTCGTTACCGACTCGTTTCAAAGCCGTTTCTCATACGCTCCACATACGCTTCACATACGCTTCAGATACGCTTTAAAGTCGATTATATCTCGATTCTAACTCGTATGAAATTCGTTTATCATACCTGACTAATTCAGTACCTAATTTTAATTTTTCGCTATTTTTAATAATGATTATATCAATTATCAGTTTATAATTTTTTTATTGTTCTACTTAAGAGTGAATCGATTATTTTATTAAGAATGATTTAAATGACTTAAAGAAAAATTATTATTAAAATTTTTCTTGTATATGGTAGAAAAATAGCTTAATTTTGTAGTAAATTAGTTCCCCGATTCTGAGGAGTATTAAAATTATCATTAGGAGGTTACAATGAATAATAAAAATCTCGTTGTTTTTCTTTTTTGGTTTTATTCTACGTTCTTAAGTCAAATTTTCGCACAGTTACCAGTTGTTCCTTCTAACGGTGCCGTCAATGTCTCTCAATCAATTACATCAGTGAGTTGGTCAGCCTTCGATGATGGGAATGGCTCTCCTCCATTATATGATGTTCAATTCTCAAATACAGGTGCATTCGCTGGTGAAGAAATTACTTTAGTTGTATCAGGTCTATCAGCATCTCTCCCTGCATTGTCATATAATTCAAACTATTATTGGAGAGTTCGGGATAATGATATTGACGGTTTTGGAACTCCAGGTTCTTGGTTCAATTACTCCTTCAAAACTGATTTTCCTAACTTATCATTAAACCTACCAGCAAATGGAGCTAATGTTTCTACAACCCCAACTTTAAATTGGAATACTAGTGCACCTGTTTCAAATGTAGATTATACTATAAACATCAGTGGACCAAATGGATATTCTGCAACTATTACCACTACGAGTCCATATACTTTTGGAAGCCCACTTGATTATGGAACATATACGTGGAGTGTTACTATAGATGATAATAACACACCATTGAACAATGCATCTTTCACAACTCCAACGAGAACTTTTAACGTTTATCCATCTTTGCTAACTCCACCGAATACTATTACAGGTGTTTCCGTTGAACCTGAATTTAGCTGGGAAGATGATGGTAATTCAACTTATTTATTAGAGATTTCTAATTCTAATACCTTCTCTACAATTATTGCCTCTTACAATGGAACTGGTGGCTCATATAACTTTAAAGAATCAGATCCTGGAATGCCATTAAATAATGATCAATTTTATTATTGGCGAGTTACGGTAAATTCTTTAACAACACCTCCATTCTCCTTTAAAACCACTGCAAATGTTGGACTAAACTTATCTCATCCAGGAAATGCTTCGTTGGTCTATCAATATAATCCACTAATGTTCTCTTGGTATTTGGGTCAACCACAAGGTACTTTAAGATTTTCATTACAAGTAATTCAATCTGCTACTGCTCCAACTCAAGCACAATGGGCAACTGAAGTTGATAACTATGTTAACGGAAATCCTCATAACTTCGCTCACTTTTCAGACAATCTTTCTACAACATTTCAATCTGTTTCTGGTTTGTTAGGAGGATTGAGATATTATTGGAGAGTAGTAGCTTATTATGATAATGGAACAGTACCAAATCAATTTGACTATAGCGATAAGGTCGTAAGATATTCATCTGTATATTATTTTGATACAAATGGTGGTGCTGTTTTGGCTTATCCAAGTTGGCCTGCAGGAGGATATACAATATATACACTAACACCCTATTACTATTGGTACACATTAATTTATCAACCGGGTCTTAGCTTTACTGTGGTCGTTTCTCCAACCCCTGACACTGATTCTGATGGCAAATTAGATGATGAAGCTGGAAGTTTTACAATTTCTGCTGGGACAAATTATTATGCTGTGCAACCATCAAACCTTTTGGAAAACACTACATATTATTGGCAAGTAATTTCTAGTTATAATTCAGTTAACACTTACAGTGGTATTGAGTCTTTTGTAACCTATGCACCAAGCGCTGTTACAGCTTATGTTCCTGTGCCATCCTGGCCTGTTGGAGGTGTTACAATATATACAACTTCACCTTACTTACATTGGTGGGTTGGAGGTCCGTTTAATAATTTATTGTTTGACTTGCAATGGGGAACCGACCCAACATTAACTGTAAATACTACTATCAATGGAATAAGCAATTTATTTTATCAATTAACTGGATTATCTAATGGAACCACTTACTATTGGAGAGTAAGGTCTGTTGAAAATGGAAATCCTTCCAACTTTTCAGCTTGGTCTGCTATTCAGTCATTCACAGTAATTGGTGGTTCATTAAGTTATACTGTTGCAACTTGGCCCGTTGGAAATCCTGTAGTTTACACAGATCTTCCTACTCTCTATTGGTATGTTGAAGGTAGTACTGGTGGCTGGTCTGGATATAGAGTAAAATGGCAAGCAAATACAGCTCCTTCAAACTGGGCTACAGTTACAAACTTTGTTGATGTAATGAATATAAATCAAATGTATTATACTTTTACTTCAGCATTAAATTATGGAACTACATATTATTGGGCTGTTGCTCTTTATGATGGTGTTAACAACCCAACTCATAGCGAATATTCACAAGGCTCGTTTACTTTAGTAGGTGGACCTACTGTTTCAATTGTTTTAACTCATCCTGCAGATTTATCAACAATTTACACTCAGTCTCCAACTTTATATTGGTATGTAAATGGAACTCCTACAGGTATAACTTCTTATCAATTAATGTATTCTCAACAATCTAATTTTTCGGGTCCAACAACTGTTACAGTAAACGGAATTCCAAATACATTTTATTCACTATCAGGACTAACACCTGGTGCAACCTACTATTGGAAAGTTAGAGGACACTATTCTGGCTCAACATATACAAGTTGGTCACCAACTTTTGAATTTGTTGTGGATGCAGGTGCATACCCTGTTTCACCTAAAATTGGTTCACCAAATAATGTAAATGTTTCTATAAGTTCTCTAGTTTTGTCTTGGTTCATCCCTGTTCCTTCAACATCTCAATTAAAATACAGAGTTGAATTATCGTCAAATCCAAATTTCTCAAATTCACAAATCTTTGATAATATTTCTAATTTTCAACAAGCAATTTCAAATCTAAGTCCTGGACAATATTTCTGGAGAGTTAAATCTTATGTAGCAAATAATCCATCATTACAATCTAACTATTCTTCAGTTGGAAGCTTTAATGTAAATTCACCAAATAATGTTGGTGATAATGCAGATTTAATTCCTAAGGAATTTGAAGTATCCCAAAACTACCCCAACCCATTTAATCCAAGTACGGTTATTAGTGTTGCTTTACCTGAAAATTCAGGTATGATTATTAAGATTTATAATGCTTTAGGTCAGGAGATTATGACTTTGGTTGATGGTAATTTCACAGCTGGAAATTATAATTTCACTTGGGATGGAACAGATAATTCAGGCAAATTGGTTTCAGCAGGAGTTTATTTCTACAGAGTTGAAGCTGGTAATAATTCAGCAGTCCGTAAGATGATTTTGATTAAATAAATATTAACGATTTTTTATAGCTTTTATGGGACTGTTAAGAGAGATAATCAATAAAACAATTGTTAAAATCTATGTTCAAATTTACTTAATGAAAAATTAGATATCATCTCTCTCTGTATCATAAAATATGTAAAAGTAAAATCATCAAATAATAATCATCTTCCTTATTTGGATTATGATACAATAAGAAATCTTTTCTTTTCTTATAATCCTTCAAGTAATAATACTCCCTCACTTT
>JANWVQ010000096.1 GCA_025056745.1 Ignavibacterium sp. | reverse complement strand
ATGAGAGTTATTGCGAAATTTAATGTAAGAGGGGGAATCTCCTCAGTAATTACTGCAGATTTTGTTGATGAAAAATATCAACGCTTAAAAGAGTTATTATAAAATGCCTGACTTAATTCAAATAAAAAAAACTTTTCTATTCAATAGAGATGAACTCTTTAACAGTTTCAACGAGCAAACAGATGCTTTAGATTTTAGTAAAAGATTCAGTTTTCTGATTGAGAATACAATTAGAGATGTTTGCTCTGAATGGAAGTTAGATTTTGTGATTGCATCGTCTGGTAGCTTTGCTCGTCGGGAAATTTCTCCTTATTCCGACATTGATATTATGTTAATAACAGAGTCCTCTCACGATATTAAGGATCAAATTAATAGTTTGATAACATCTTTATTTGACTCTGGAATTGAGGTGTCACACACAGTCAGAGAGTTCTCAGATATAAATTTATTTTTGGAAAAAGATTTTCAAGCATTTACTCAGTTCTTTGAAACAAAGTTTATTTACGGTAATAAAAAGCTATATGATAGTTTTATTGAAAAAATAAACTCACTTATTTCTACCACACAACCTGAAAAGATACTTCAAAATTTTTTGGCCGATCAGGAAGCTCGATATCGTAAATATGGTAACTCGCCAAAATTTTTAGAACCTAATGTTAAAATGTCAGCAGGTGGACTGAGAGATTTACAATTTACAGAGTGGATGTATCTGCTTCTTGAAAAAGGAATATCTACCACTCAAACAGAAATTTCACAAACCGAAACTCTTATAAGAGAATTTATCGAAAATGATTTTTGTACTTCAAATGAAGGATTAAATATTCTTAATTCTTATAAATTCTTACTTAAAATTAGACATTTACTCCATCTCGAAACTAAAAGCAAAACTGATCGATTTGAATTTGACCATCAAATTAAAATTTCTCAAAAACTACATCAGTATGACAATCATATTTCCTTGATGAAAGATTATTTCAATGCTACAAATACTATATACAGATTTACAAAATCAATAATTAAAAAGTTTACCCATCGAAGATTAAACTCTCTTCCAGATTTATTATCATATAATTTAGATGAAGATTTTTTTATAAAAGGAAATGTTATTTACTCAAATAATCTTGAGAAACTTCAGTTTGCAGATATTCTAAGAGCTTTTTACTATCGTGGAAAGTATAATGCTATGTTTGATATAAAGTTAAGAGCCACGATAATAGAGAAAGTTGCAAACCAAAGTAATCTTGATTTAATTGAAACAGGATCCTCTGTTTTCTTTAGGGAAATATTGAAGTTACCTAAAAATGTTGGAGAAACTCTCTCAGCAATGAATGAATTGGGTGTTTTAGGAGCTTTTATTCCAGAATTCAAAGATCTTAACGGTTTTATGCAGGTTGGTGTTTATCATTGCTACACTGCAGATGAGCATACGTTATGTGCTATTAAAAATCTTGAGAAACTTTATAATGATAATTCTTTTTTAGGAACTCTCTTCAAGAGAATAAAAAATAAGGAAATACTCTACCTTGCAATGTTATTTCACGATATAGCTAAACCAATTAGTATTTCAGGTCACGAACTTTTAGGAGCTGAAATTGCTGCTTCATTAATGGAAAGGTTGGGATATAATGATCAAGAAACAGACTTGGTTTGTTTCCTTGTTAGAAATCATCTTCATATGGAGCAAGTTGCTTTCAGACGTAATCTGAACGACCCTCAAACATTAGACAATTTTGCAAAAGTGGTCGATAGCTATGATAAAATTGATATGTTGTATTTAGTAACTTATGCTGATTTATCAGCCGTAAATCCCGCTGTATGGACAACTTGGAAAGCTGAATTACTTGGTGAGCTTTACAGAAAAATTAGAAAAATGTTCGAAGATAATCTTACTGGCGAGCAATTGCTGCGCTCGACAATTTTAGTAAGTACTGATAATATTTCTCAACATTCAGATTCAATTACAGATTTGGATGTTAAAGAACATATCAACTCTCTAAATGATGATGTTAGTTATATTCATCATTTTTCTGAAGAAGAGATTGCAAAACACATCGAAGAAATTGAATCAGGGAAAGACATATCAATAATGTTCGATGAAAAAGGTGAATTTACTCATATTACTGTAATTACTTCTGATCATCCGGCTTTGTTATCGAAACTTTGTGGAGTTTTTGCAATTAATGATGTTAACATACACGACGCAAGAATTTTTACTCGAAAAGATGGTATTGTTATAGATTCATTCAACGTTCTTGATTTTAAGACTCATTCGAAAGTTTCAAAAGAAAAATATCAAAAGTTAGAAGATGACTTTCATAAAGTTCTCTCAGGCTTTTTACAATTAAATAAAGAAGTATCGAAGTTAAAATCTCGTTGGAAACGTCTTGAAAAAAAATTGTTTTCAAGAGAAAGTGAAATAAAAGTCTCATTTGATCAACACGATAAATACACGATTATTGATGTTTCATCGCCCGATAGATTAGGATTTCTTTATCATCTTACCACAGAAATGAGTCAATTGGGTTTGATAATTTATTTTGCTAAAATATCAACAAAGGGTGATGATATTGTTGATTCATTTTATGTATTAAATCAATTCGGTAAAAAAATCTCGCCGGTTGATTATGACTTAATTCGCACGAAACTAATTGAAGCAATAAATCAAATTCTTTAATATGCAGAGAACTATTACAGTGTTTGGTAGCGCCTTCCCACAGGCTGGAAGTGAACAATATGAATTTGCTTATCAACTTGGGAAAAAATTAGCAGAGAATAATTATTCTGTTTGTACTGGTGGGTATGGTGGAATAATGGAAGCAATCTCTAAAGGTGCTTATGATGTTGGTGGAAACATTTTCGGTGTTACATTAGAAAATTGGAAATCTGAACCTAATAGCTTTATAACTATTGAAATAAGAACTAAAAATCTTTTTGACCGAATTAGTAAACTAATCGAATTAGGTGATGCTTATATCGTTCTTCAAGGTGGGACAGGGACTTTGCTTGAGCTCGCTGCAATTTGGGAGTTAATGAATAAAAACTTAATAAAACTCAAACCAATAATCTGTCACTCTGAACTTTGGAATGGAATAGTTAATCTTATGAATAAACAACTTGAACTTGAAAACAGAAAAACTGATTTAATTGATTTGGCAGGTTCTGTAGATGAAATAATTTTGAAATTAAATAATAAGCTTTTATAGTTTATTAGATTTGTGTTCTTCTGACAAAGTCTGAAATAATTTTATCACTTGAGTTTAATAGCTCTTCAGTTGATCCGTTGAAATAAATTTTTCCTTCGTGCATCATTGCAACTCTATCAGCAACATTTTTAACGCTATACATATCGTGAGTTACGACAATTGAAGTAACACTCAACTTTTCTGCTAAATCTTTTATTAATAAATCTATTGAATCAGACATAATAGGATCTAATCCTGTTGTTGGTTCGTCATAGAGTATGTAGGATGGATTAGTGACTAATGCTCTTGCTAAACCAACTCTTTTTTTCATTCCACCAGAGAGTTCAGCAGGTTTAAGATTTAATACATCTCTCAAACCTACAAGTTCAAGTTTTTCTTCGACTATTTTTCTAATATCTTTTTTTGAATAGCTGAAAGATTCAACAAGAGGTAGAGATACATTTTCCTCAACAGTCATTGAATCAAACAGAGCGGCGCTCTGAAATAAAAAACCGAATTTTTTCCTAAGATCATATAATTCTTTTATTGAAAGATTATTTACAACTTTTCCCTCGACAATAACATCACCTTTATCAGGAGTTAATAGACCAACGATATGTTTGATCAAAACACTTTTTCCACAACCGCTCTGTCCGATAATTACGACTGTTTCACCTTTGTTTATTATAAAATCTACTCCATTTAGAACTTTTTTACTTCCAAAGCTTTTATGGAGATTTTTTATCTCAATCATTAATTTTTTAATAAAAAGATTATTGAATTTCTATTTCTACGAGCTCACCTGAAAATCCACAAGACTTATGAGAGCCGTCGCAAAATGGCTTATTCGATGATTGACCGCATCTGCAATGAGCGATTAATTTTCTTGGAATTTCTTCTACAATGCCAGCTTTATGTATGATGGCTTTATTAACTTCAATTAATATTGGACCGTTTTCTGCGATTTTTATTTTAGTCATAAAGACTTCTTTCAATTTTTTATTATTAAATAAAATTATTCAATCTCAAGTTCCATTCTTAATAATGCTGCGGCAAGAGTTTTACCCTGTGCATCAAGTTTTAATGACACAGTTCCTCCACCACCCAATGTTTTATGAAGAACAAAATTTAATGCACGGATATTTGGTAGTTCATATCTTTCTACATTACCGAAACAAATTCCTTCAAAATGCTTTTTAACTTTTTCAGCAGTCAGATACTTTTCAATTATTTTATATCCATTTTCATCATAAGCAATAATTCCAATATTAGCGGCATCACCTTTATCACCGCTTCTGCCGTGAGCAATATCAATGAGTTTAATTTTTTTCATATTAAACCTCAAAAATCTTGATTTGATAATCGACTAAATTTTTTGGAATAAGGGCAGGCCAATAAGCAACAACTTCACTTGGTTTTGGCCTTCCTCCAGCAAATCCGGTTACACTTGGCGGTCCTGTTAAAATCAATGGAGCAATTTCTTTACCAAATCTTTCCACTGAATAGTAATCTTTTGAACGAACAGCTACTCTAAGAACAATTTCATTAATATCCTCCTCATTCAGTTTTTTTGCTAAAGGTCCGTGGCAAGCGTTATAACCAATATACTCGGTTCTTATTTCATCAAATTGAAGTTTAAGTTTTTCAAGTCTTTTCCTCAAAATTTCATCTGCAGCTTTTGCTTTGGTTAATGCTTCTGGCCAAGAGTATGTTAAAGTTGCAGATGCTGAGTATCCATCTGAGTATGAACAGGAAACTTTATAGAATTCAGTTTCAGGAAATCCTTTAACATCATAAACTCTTACTCGATCATTTCCTAAATCTTCTAACTTAATTGAAGTAAAATCTGCAACACAATCTGGGGTTATATAATTTTTAGGGTTGCCTATTTCATATAAAAGTTGTTCAGTAACAGTTTCAAAGGAAACTTTTCCACCTGTGTTTTCGTGTTTTGTGATGATTATTTCGCCATTTGGAAATGCTTCAGCAATTGGAAAGCCTATTTCAGCAAGGTTTGGAATTGATTTCCAATTACCAAGAAAGTTTCCACCTGAAGCTTGTGCGCCACATTCGAGTATGTGTCCAGCAACTGTTCCGGCAGCTAACAAATCGTAATCGTTTTTGCCCCAACCGAATTCGTATATCATCGGTGCAAGTGTAAGACCAGTATCAGTTGTTCTTCCAGTGATTACTATATCTGCATTTTGTTGTAAGGCTTCAACAATTGGAAATGCTCCGAAGTAAACATTTGCACTTAAAATCCTATCTTTTATTATTGTGATTGGTTCATCAGTTTCCATATTGTTTAAGTAGCAACCTTCAGAAATAATTTCATCAATTCTATCTTTAATATCATCACCAATGACAACCGCTACTTTTAGATTTTCTATAGAAAGATTTTTAGCAATCTCAATTACTGCTTTTGCACAAGCTATTGGATTAACACCCCCTCCGTTTGTAATGATTTTAATATTTCTTTTTTTGCATTCTGGTAGGATGGTTTTCATCAGTTCAGGAATATCACGAGCATAACCAAGCTCCGGATTTTTATTCTTCTGTTTTTGAAGAATAGACATTGTAACTTCTGCAAGATAATCCATAATAAGGTAATCAATCTTTCCTCCAAAGACTTGATCATATGGGGCAGTTATTAAATCGCCCCAGAAACCTTGTCCAGAAGCAATTCTAATTTTTTCTTTCATACAAATCCCTTATGATAAGATCGGTTAATTTTTCAGTTGAATTTTTTTCAGCATCTAACCACGTGATTCTTTCATCTTTTCTAAACCAGGTCATCTGTTTTTTGGCAAATCTTCTTGTATTTCTTTTTATCAAATATATTGCTTTTTCCAATGAGATTTTTCCTTCTAGAAACTCAATAATTTCTTTATAGCCCACAGTATTGAGAGAATTCAAGTTTTTATCGAATCCAAGATTCAAAATTTTTTGAGTTTCTTCAACCAAACCATTTTTAATCATTTCATCAACTCTTTGATTTATTCTTTCATATAATTTTTCTCTACTCCATAAAAGTCCGTATTGAATAAAATTGTATTTGTTAGTTTTTCTCTTTGAGGAAAATTGTGAAATAGGTTTTTGAGTTAGATAAAATACTTCCAAAGCTCTTATTATTCTTTTCCAATTTTGTGGCAATAATTTTTTTGCTGTTATAGGATCAATTTTTTTTAGTTCATCGTGGAGATATTGATTACCGAATAGCTTTCTTTTTATCATTAGATTTTTTCTGATTTCAGGATCTGAATCAACAGGAATATCAAGCCCATCTATCAATGCTTTTATATATAAACCTGAACCGCCAACAACAATTGGAGTTTTATTTCTTTTTTGAATTTCAGAGATTAAAATATTTGCTTTCTTGCTGAAGATGTCTGCATTGAATTTTTCGTTTGGTAAAAGTTCATCAATAAAGTGATGTTTAACTTTTTTAAATTGTTCAATAGTTGGTTTTGCAGTCCCAATTGTTAAAAATTTATAAACTTGTCTGCTATCAGCTGAAATTATTTCGGAATTAATTTTTGATGATAGCGAGATTGCTAACTCAGTTTTTCCAGAGCAGGTTGGGCCTAATATTACAATTACAGAATTCATCATTTGATGTTATTAATATCCCAGCCATTTTTTCCAATTAACGGAACAAAAATGAAACGAGGGTAACTCTCTTGAGAATATTCTTCTTCACTTAGTCGAGTTATTACATAAAGGTCTTGATAATCTCTTGGTCCAACGGGGACGACGAGTCTTCCACCAATTGCGAGTTGTTCCGTTAATTTATTTGGAATCGAAGGCGAGCCAGCAGTAACTATTATTCCATTATAAGGAGCAAACTCTTGCCAACCTACAGAGCCATCACCAAATTTTGCGTATACTCTAATTCCTAATTCATCAAATAATTTTTTTGCTTTGTTATGTAATTCAAGATTAATCTCAATACTATAAACTCTCATTCCCATTTGATATAATATTGCTGCTTGATAACCCGACCCAGTTCCTATTTCTAAAACTTTATCACCTTTTTTTAGATTTAGCATTTCAGTCATAAATGCCACAGTGAAAGGTTGAGAGATTGTTTGGTCATAACCTATTGGAAGTGCGGTATCTTTATATGCTAAATGAGCCATTGATTGAGGAATAAATTTTTCTCTTTCAACAGTTTTGATTGCATTTAGTACCTCAGGATCTTTAATACCTTTTTGTTTTAATTCTTCAACTAATTGTTCTCTTAAAAATCTTGACATAATTATTTGATATTTTTCCTTCTAAAATTTTGATTTTTATTATTGAAAATTAAAAAGGAAATCATTTATGATGGAATCAATATTTGGTGGATTGTTTATAATGTCATTAAGAATTTTAGATGTGTCAATTGGAACGGTTCGGACAATTATGGTTGTGCAAGGTAGGAAATATTTAGCAGGTCTGTTCGGTGCTATTGAAGTTTTTATTTGGTTACTTGCCATTCGATTTATTTTTCAACATTTGGATCAAATACCGAATATGATTGGATATGCAGTTGGATTTGGATTAGGAAATATTCTTGGGATAACTATCGAGCAGAAAATTGGGTTGGGTCATATTCAGTTAAATATTATTTCGAGAAATCATCATCAACAAATCGCTAAACTGCTTAGAGATGAAAGATTTGGTGTAACAGAAATAAAAGGTGAGGGAAGTAGTGGTGAGGTAATAATTTTAATTGTTATAATTCCGCGTAAGCTTCAAAACAAAATAATTAAAGCCATTGAGTCAATAGATAACAATTGTTTCATTACGGTTCAACATTCATTACCCTACAGAGGATTTATTCACGGCTCAAGAAAGTAAATAAAATTATTTGTTTTTGAATAAAAAATTTTTTAATTATCGATAAATAAAAGTAATCATCTAATAAATAACTAATCATCAAAAACAAATAAAAGAGGTCCTATATGTTAAAAAAATTCTTTACCTTCTTTGTTCTTTTAACTGCATCTTCTATACTTTTCGCTCAGGATGCAAGTGTTGACAACGCTACAAATGTTGGCGGACAAGTTTTAGTGCAATATCCAACAAACTGGCAATTTCAGTATCCCCAAGCAGTATTATTTACCAGCGGCCCTCACTATAATGTTCCCAATGGTGGCGCTGGTGGTGCTCATTTAAGCTCTCTTCAATCAAGCCTTGGAATGACTTCATTCGGTTGGGCACATCAATCTGGTTTCCGAGTTGCAGATGATTTCATAATTCCAGCAGGACAAACTTGGACAATAGATAATGTTGAATTATACGCTTATCAAACGGGTTCAACGACAACTTCAACAATTACAGGAGTTAATATTAGAATTTGGTCAGGTGCTCCAGGTACAGGAACAATAGTATTTGGTGATACTACTACAAATCGAATGGCTTCAACAGCATTTGCAAATGTTTATAGAGCCTCTGAGACAACTCCAACCAATACTCAAAGACCTTTAATGAGACAAGTTGTAAATATCGGTATTACCTTACCAGCAGGAACTTATTGGTTAGATTGGCAAACAACTGGAACATTAGCTTCTGGTCCTTGGGTTCCTCCAATTGTTATAACTGGAAATGCAACTACTGGTAATGCCAAACAATTTAATTCATCGACCGGACAATGGAGTGATATAACTGATGGCGGTTCCCTAACTCCTCAAGGACTTCCATTTACAATAAACGGTACTGCCGGAACAATGAGTGCAGGAAAATCAGTTAAGATTGTTGGTAATGACGACATTGTAAAAACATTTGCAACATCACCTTATTCATCTGGAAATTACAGAATAAGATTTTACGTTTATATTCCCTCTGGAAAGGCTGGTTACTTTAATACTTTAGCTGTATTTGCTGGAAACAACAGTAACTGGGGATTGGAAGTATTTTTTGATGCAAATGGCACTGGACGCTGCTTTGGTGGTTCTGCTACTGCAACAACATTCACTTGGTTACCAAATAGATGGAATTTAGTTGAGCACTTTGTCAATCTTACAACAAATCAATCTCAGTTCGTATTTAATGGTAATGTTATTCGAACCTGGCAATGGACTTTGGGTGCTAATGGTGTAGCAATTCCAAATCAATTACACGCTACAAATCTTTATGGTGCAACAGCTAATGATGAAATGTATGTTGATGATTACTCAGTTTTCAATTTGACAACAAACCAAATGATTTATCAAACAGGATTTGAGGAGTATGTTGTTGGTCAGTTAATTGCTTGTCAAGCTCCAACTGTTTGGTTAACTTGGAGCAACCAACCTTGCGGTCCAGAGGATGCTGAAATATCAAGCACCTATTATATCCCCGTTGAACTTACTTCTTTCACTGCAACTGTTAATCCAACTAATGTCGAATTAAATTGGACAACAGCAACAGAGCTTAATAATTATGGTTTTGAAATAGAAAGAAGAACTGCAGACGGTGAATATTACACAATTGGTTTTGTTAAAGGAAATGGAACGACAACACAAGTAAACAGATATTCTTATATTGATAAAAACTTAGAACCAGGAAAATATTTCTACAGATTGAAACAACTTGACTACAGCGGAGCATACGAATATAGTAATGAAATTGAAGTTGATTTCAATTTAATTACAGGATTTAATTTAGAGCAGAACTATCCAAATCCATTCAATCCAGTTACAAAAATTAGATTCTCAATTCTCGAAAAATCTCAAGTTAAATTAGCAGTTTATAATTTAATTGGTGAGGTTGTTGCAACATTAGTGAATAAACCAATGGATATGGGTACTTATGAAGTTGAATTTGATGGAAGTGGATTACCGAGTGGAATGTACATTTATAAATTAGAAGCTGGAGGTAATTCAATCGCTAAAAAGATGATGATAATGAAATAAAAATTTTCTGTTTATCTTAAAACCACTTGCTTTGAAAAAGGCAAGTGGTTTTTTTATAATGAAAAATGAAAATTTGGGAGGGCACTATGAAAAGAATTTCTATTAAGATTTTTGCAATGATTTTCGCACTATTTTTTAATGAGGTCTTTTCTCAAACTTGGGTAAGAAAGAACGAGGGTTACAGTTTCTGGTCAATTGAAAAAGATTTTGCTGGAAATATTTATGCGGGAACAACAGGAACTCCTCGAGGAATCTTTAAATCTACGGATGGTGGAGAAACTTGGACGAACATTTATTCAACCGGTGTTTCAAATTATTTAGAGATTGCTTGTGATCCTCAAAATAATGTTTATGTTGCTAATTCAACAAACGGTTTATTAATTTCTACAAATGGTGGTGTAAATTTCACAAATGTTCCAGTTTCAACATTTGGCGGTAATTCTGTTAACACAGTAGCGTGCGGACCAAATGGATTAGTTTTAGTTGGAGTAACTTCTGGTGGAATTTACAGAAGCACTGATTATGGTGCTACTTTTACTCAAACATTATCTGGTTACTCAATAGTTAGCTTGGAATTTGATAAATTTAATCCTAATAGAGTTTATGCTGGCTCTTCGTCAACAACACTTAATGGATTCTTTATCTCAACAAATGGGGGCTTGACTTTTAGCGGACCGACAAATTCAATAAATGTTTGGGAAATACTTCAAAGACAAAACGGAGAACTTTTTGTATTGGGGACTACAGCTGGATATCCAGTTCTAAAATCAACCGATTTAGGTTTAACTTGGGCTCAAGTTGGTACAACACCAAATGCGATTAGAGGAGCCTGTTTAGATTTAGTTGAAAATATTTATGCTGCTGGTAATGGAGGAGTTTATAGATCAACAAATGGAGGTCAGACTTTTACTAATATGAATTTAACTTCATCATCAAATAAAATTATTTCATATCAAAATAAAATTTTAGCTGCAGTTACAGGGACAACTACCGGTGGAATTTATATTTTCACAGATCAAACTATTCCAGTAGAATTAATTTCTTTCGAAGCTTTTGTTAATTCTAATCAAATAACGTTAAAGTGGAAAACCGCTACTGAATTAAATAACTTTGGCTTTGAAATTCAAAGAAGAGAAAGTGATGGAGATTATATGACAATCGGTTTTGTAAGGGGCAAAGGTAATTCAAGTGAAATATGTGAATATTCTTATGTTGATAAAAACTTAAAGTCAGGAAAATATTTTTATAGATTAAAGCAAATCGATTATGATGGAATAATTAGTTACAGTAATGAGGTAGTAGTTGAGATAAATTTATTAACACAATTTAATTTAGAACAAAATTATCCAAATCCATTTAATCCGTCCACTAAAATTAAATTCAGTATCCCAGAAAATTCTCTCGTAAAACTAACAGTGTATAATCTAATAGGAAAAGTTGTTAAAGAAATATTAAATCAGTCAATGAATGCCGGTAATTATGAAGTTGAAGTTGATGGCAGCAATTTATCAAGTGGAATTTATTTTTATAGACTTGAAGCTGGTAAATACTCCAATACGAAAAGAATGATTTTGATTAGATAATTTTTTGCTGAAAGAAAAAGTTCTTAAAAAATAAATTTTATCATCTCATTCGTA
>JANWVQ010000090.1 GCA_025056745.1 Ignavibacterium sp. | reverse complement strand
AGTCAAGTGAGACAAGAATGAAAGACTAAATTGGCTTTAGCCACATTAGAGAAGAACAATGAGGCTAAAGCAAGAAATATTGTAATTGAAAATCTTTATCAGTTGGATAAATCCAACTGCAATGGAAATTAATTTTATTTTATTATAAAAATTACAGTTCACTTCAGTGAACTGACAGAGAGAGAATATTAAAAAAGAGGCTTCAGCCACATCATAAGAAATGAGACTAAAGTCAGAATAATTTATTAAATTCTTTTCTCAGTCAGCTAAAGATGACTGCAATGAAAGTCTTAGTAAATTGCACTTGACTTTAGTCAAGTGAGACAAGAATGAAAGACTAAATTGGCTTTAGCCACATTAGAGAAGAGCAATGAGGCTAAAGCCAGAAATATTGTAATTGAAAATCTTTATCAGTTGGATAAATCCAACTGGAATGGAAATTAATTTTATTTTATAAGAAAAATTGCAGTTCACTTTAGTGAACTGACAAAAAGAGAATAATAAAAAATTGGCTTTAGCCACATCATAAGAAATGAGACTAAAGTCAAAATGATTTATTAAATTTTATTCTCAGTCAGCTAAAGCTAACTGCAATTGAGAATTATTTTAGAATATTGCAGCTTACTTTAATGAACTAAGAAAATTTTTGTTTTTATTTTAGTATTACAATAAAAATAATAAAATTAAAAGTGAAATATTCAACGAATAATAATAAAACTTCACACCAGAAAATTATTAAATTCCTCGCAATTGATTTTGAAACTGCAAACTACTATCGTGATAGTGCCTGTGCTGTTGGCCTTGTAAGAGTTGAGAATAATAAAATAATTGCTAAAAAATCTTATCTGATTAAACCTCCGAGTCGTTGGTTTGGTTTCTCAGACTTACACGGCATAACTTGGAAAGATGTTAAAAATGAACCAACTTTTTCTGAATTATGGCCCGAGATTAAAAAATATTTTATTGGTATAAATTTTATTACTGCACATAATGCCAGTTTTGATAAAAGTGTATTATATGCCTGTTGTGAAAGATATGGATTAAATGCACCGAAAAAACCCTTTGAATGCACAATGAGATTAGCTAGAAACTTCTGGGGCTTGGATAATTATGCTCTTGATGATGTGTGCGATTACTTCGGAATTTCGTTAAATCATCACGAAGCGCTTTCCGATGCACTTGCCTGCGCGAAGATTATGATAAAAACATTAAAAAGAGGATATTTATTCCAGTAAAAACTAAATTCTTGAATGCATGAACAACTTTATAACCAACCAATCTACAAAAGACCTTAAGAAAAGAATCAATCAACTAATTAACAAAAGTGTTGAATTAAAATTTCTGATAGGATTTTTTTACTTTTCAGGTATAAGAGAATTATATGAGGGTTTGAAGGAAAATGATAATTTCACTCTAAAAATACTTGTAGGTTTAGATGTAGATAAGCATAATTTCAATTTAGTTGAGTATGCCGAAAATGAAAGATTAAGTGATGAAGAAAAAACAAAGAATTTCCTTCAATCAGTTAAAAAATCCATTAACACAGATTTATTTGATGTAAAAGAATTTTATGAGCAAATAGGATTTTTTCTTCAACTGATTGTTAATGACAGATTAATAATAAGAAAAACATTCAAGCCAAATCACTCCAAGCTCTACTTATTTAAACTTGAGGAAGGACAAGTAGGTAAAAATAAATTATTTATTACCGGAAGCAGTAATCTTACAAAAGCAGGACTTACAACTCAGAATGAATTTAACGTCGAAATTTCTGATTATGGTTTTGAAGATGCTGAAGTATATTTTGATAGTCTTTGGAATAATGCTGTTAAGATTACTGAAGTAGATGATATAAAAAAGAAGTTAATTCAATTAATAGAAAATGAAACGCACATAAAAAAAATAACTCCTTTTGAGGCATACGCATTAGTATTAAAAACATACCTCGATTCTTTTCAACACAAAAAAATTACAACAGCAATAAAAAAATTATTAACCGATAAAGGATATAAATTATACAAATATCAGATTGATGCTGTTGAAATTGCACTATCAATAATTGAAAATCATAATGGAGTATTAGTTGCAGATGTTGTTGGTTTAGGAAAATCTATTATTGCTTGTATGATTGCAAAGAGCATGAGATCGAGAGGAATTGTTATATGTCCACCCGGACTTATTGGTGATGAAAATATGACTGAAGGATGGAAAAAATATTTAAATGAATTTCAGTTGTATGATTGGGAAGTTCGTTCATTAGGTGATCTGGAAAATATTCTGGAATTTATAAAATCTAATGATGATATAGAGATTATAATTGTTGATGAAGCACATCGCTTTAGAAATCAAGATACAAAAGGATATGAATTACTAAAAAATATTTGCAGATATAAAAAAGTAATTCTTCTAACAGCAACACCTTTTAATAACAAACCAGAAGATGTTTTAGCTTTATTAAATTTATTTATAATACCCAAAAAATCCTCAATTACATTAGATAATGATTTAGTGTCAGTTTTTAGATCGATAAATTATGTATTCGATAAACTTGCTTACATCAGAAAAAACTACAAATCAAAAGACAAGAAAAAAGCTAAAACCGCTAAGCAATTGTACCAAACTTTTTTTGGTGAGAGTGAAATTGATTTGAATAAAATAAAACGAAAAACTCATCAACTTGCTAAACAAATAAGAGACGTTATAGAACCGATTACAGTAAGGCGGAATAGATTAGATCTGCTTAAAAATCCAAATTATAAAAAAGAAGTCGAAGAACTTTCAGTTGTAAATGATCCTATAGAATGGTTCTATGAGTTAACACCTGAACAATCTGAATTTTATGATGAAATAATCACAAAATATTTTGAAGATCCCGATGAAGGCGGAAAATTTCTGGGCGCAATTTATCGTCCATTTCAATATGAAACTGGTTACGGTCAAAGACTATTTGATGATGAAGAAAAGGACCTTGAAAAAAATCGCGAGTTGTTACAACAGCGCAACTTGTTCGAAATTATGAGAAGATTGATAGTCAAGAGATTTGAAAGCTCTTTTGGTGCATTTGAACAAAGTATCAAAAACTTTAAGAGAATTAATGAAACTGTTTTGAAATTCATTGAGAAAACTGGTAAAGGTGATCCGCTAAAAGGTGAATATATTCTTGATAGAAGCTTACTTGAAAGTATTGTTGAATTATCTGAAGATGAAATTGAAGAAGCACTAAATGAATATGAAAAACAAATTAATGCTGGAGTTTATCCTAAAAAACACAAGAGATATAAAATAGAAAAGTTTATTGATGCGAAGGCATTTATTAATGATATAAAATCTGACATCGAATTGTTTGATGAAGTACTTAAAAAACTTAACGACTTACATTTATTGGAGAACGATCCGAAATCGGAATGCTTAATAAACAATTTACAGAATGAACTTAACAAACCAACAAATTCTAATGAACCTAAAAGAAAAATTGTAATTTTCTCTGAATATGCTGATACTGTTAGATATGTAAGTGATAAGTTAGAAAAAATAAACCCAGAATTACGAAAACGAACATTAGTAATAACTGGTTCGCTTAGTGATTCAAAAATTTCTGAGATAAATAAAAATTTTGATGCATCAGCTAAGCATCAAGTTGATGATTATGATGTTCTTTTATCAACAGATAAACTAAGTGAAGGATTTAATCTTAATCGTGCTGGGATGGTAATCAATTATGATATTCCCTGGAATCCAGTGCGTGTTATTCAAAGATTAGGTAGAATAAATCGTATAAGCAGAAAAGTTTTTGATAACCTTTACATTATAAACTTCTTTCCAACTGAGCGTGGAGCAGAGTTTGTAAGATCACGAGAAATTGCACAGAACAAAATGTTTATGATTCATAATACTCTTGGTGAAGATTCAAAAATATTTGACCCTGAAGAAGAACCATCACCAGCAAAACTTTATCAGAAATTATTACAGAATCCCGAAGAGAATGATGAAGAAAGCTTCTATACAAAAGTTCTTAATCTTTATCTTGAAATTAAAAATAAGTATCCTGAATTGATTGATTCACTTTCAAAAATGCCAAAAAGAATTAAAGTAACAAAAAAATTTAATGAAGATGAAATGATAGTATGTTTTCTTAAAAAGCGAATGTACCTCAAGACTGTTAAAATTATTGATGGAAAGATTGAAGTAAATGATTCGTCGCTGGAGCTCGTGCTTGATAAAATTAAATGCGAAGTTGATGAAAAAGACTTAAAAATAGATGATGATTTCTGGAAAATGTATGAAGCAGCAAAGGAATTTAAAGACAAAAGTTATTTACCAACTTCAGCTCAAAGTAACGAAAAGAAAGCTTTAGCAAATATTGATTATCTACTTAGAACAAATGATAATGAAGAATTATTGAACTTGAAAAATTTTATAAGAATTTTAAGAGAAGATATTATTGATTATGGCACTCTGCCAGATTTTACTATAAGAAGAATTGCAAACCTTAAACTAAATAATGATTTGAAGGAAGCAATTGAGGAAATTAATTCAATTAAAGAAGATTTGGGTGAGGATTATCTTCAAAAAGAAACAAAAAAATTTGGGAAAGAAGAGAAAGAAATTATAATAGCAATTAGAAATAAAAGCTCAGCTTAGATTTTTGTTATTATAAAATTGTATTACAATGTTAAAGAAATAATTTGCACTTGACTTCAGTCAAATGATGAGAAAGATAATCTTAATCAACTAAAGCTGATTGTAATGAAAATAAACAATTACACTTGACTTCAGTCAAGTGATCAGAGAATTAAAAAACAAAAATGGCTTCAGCCACATAAAAAGAGTAATGAGGCTAAAGCCTGATGATGATTTTGAATTTTACTCAGTTAGCTAAAGCTAACTGCAATTGAAATTAAATATATATTAGTAGAGTAATTACAGTTCACTTCAGTGAACTGACAAAGAGAGAATAGCAAAAAATGACTTCAGCCAAATTAGAAAAGAGCAATGAGGCTAAAGCC
>JANWVQ010000083.1 GCA_025056745.1 Ignavibacterium sp. | reverse complement strand
ACAAAGAAAATGATTTTAATTAAGTAAAAATCATAATGCGAGGCAAAATACAACTTGCCTCGCTTTTGAATTTAAGTTTGTATCACTCCCGGATTAAACTTTGGTAACTCAGGATTATGATTTGCTATTTCAAGACAGAGTGAAATCCATTCACGGGTTTTTGAAGGGTCAATTATCTCATCAATCCACAATCTTGCTGATGCATAAATTGGATTACTCTTCTCTTCATAAGATTTAATAATATCATTTAATATCTTTTGCTTTTCTTCTTCACTTAGTTTGTGACCAAGTTTTTCTTCTTGTTTGAGTTTAATATCAAGTAAAACACTACTTGCCTGATTGCCTCCCATCACAGCAATTTTGGCGTTAGGATAAGCAAATATGAATCTTGGGTCATAAGCTTTACCGCACATTGCATAATTACCAGCACCGAAACTATTACCAACAATGATTGTAATTTTCGGAACAACAGAGTTTGCAACAGCATTAACCATCTTCGCACCGTCTTTAATTATTCCGCCGTGTTCAGCTTTGCTTCCAACCATAAATCCAGTAACATCTTGTAAAAAGAGCAATGGGATTTTTTTCTGATTACAATTCATTATGAATCTTGTTGCTTTATCTGCGGAGTCTGAATAAATAACTCCGCCAATTTGCATCTCGCCTGAACCTTTTATTGAATCAGTTTTAACTACGCTTCTTTGATTTGCAACTATTCCGACAGCCCAGCCATCAATTCTTGCATAAGCAGTAATAATAGTTTTTCCATAGCCCGCTTTGTATTCGTCTATCTCAGAGTTATCAACGATTCGAGCAATCAATTCATACATATCATAAGGTTTAATTGTATCTTCAGGAAGGATAGAATAGATCTCTTTTGCATCATATTTCGGTGGTTTTGATTCAATTCTATTAAAATTAGCTTTTGGAAAATCACCAAATTTTGAAACGAGATTTCTTATTTGCTCAATACATTCTTCATCGTTTTTCATTATATAATCAGTGACTCCTGAGATGTTTGATTGAACTCTTGCTCCTCCGAGTGATTCATTATCAATTACTTCGCCAATTGCTGCTTTAACGAGATGAGATCCTGCAAGGAAAACAGAGCCTTCTCCTTCAACTATTAGCGCTTCATCAGACATTATAGGAAGATATGCACCACCAGCAACGCAAGGACCCATAATTGCAGCTATTTGTGGAATTCCCATTGAGGACATTTTCGCATTGTTACGGAATATTCTTCCAAAATGCTCTTTATCGGGAAAAATCTCATCCTGCAATGGAAGAAATACTCCGGCGCTATCAACAAGGTAAATTATTGGTAAGCGATTTTCCATTGCAATTTCTTGTGCGCGTAAATTCTTTTTAGCTGTAATTGGAAACCAAGCACCAGCTTTAACAGTAGCGTCATTTGCAACTATTACACAAAGTCTGTTATGAATTCTTCCAATTCCGTAAATTGTTCCTGAGGAAGGTGCTCCACCGAATTCTTCATACATTCCATAAGCAGCAAGAGTGCTTAATTCATAGAACTCATTTGGATTGTCAACTAACCTTGCAATTCTTTCTCTGGCGGTTAGTTTTCCTTTGGATTTGTGTTTTTCAATTGCTTTTTTACCACCACCTTCACGGACTTTTTCTTTTATCGCTTCAATTTTTCTTAGAAGTTCTTTTTGATAGTCTTCTCGTTTAAGAGATATTTCGTTTGGCTGTATTTGTGTTCCGATTTTTTTCATAGTATTACTTGTGATATTTTTTAGCCACTAATTACTCAAATTTTCACTAATGAAAGTTTTCATAAAACGACTCTTTTGTATTTAAGAGAATCCTCTCCGAAATTGACAATTAAACCTAATTTGCATTTTGAGACTGCTAAGTAATTTAATGTTTGTTTTATGTACTCGTCTATAATTGATGTTGATGCTTTGACTTCTAGAATTATTTTATTAAAAACTACAAAATCAGCAAAGTATCTATGAGGAAGTATATGATTCTTGTATTTTATCATAAATTCTTTTTCTCTTTCGTATGGAATATTATTCAAATTAAATTCGTATTCTAATGCGTCCTTGTATATGACTTAAAGGAACCCCTTACCTAAGTTTTTGTGAACATCCATATATATTCCGATTATTTTATAAGATTCATCTTTTAATATCAGTTCATTCATTGAGATAAATTTTATTTAAAAATTAGTTGTTAAATTAAGCCACTAATTACACTAATTTACATTAAATTAAATTTAGTGATAATTCGTGAAATTCGTGGCTAATCTTTTAATAAATCCTTTGCAATTACTATTCTTTGAATTTCAGATGTTCCTTCACCAATAGTGAGAAGTTTAACATCGCGATAAAATTTTTCAACTGGATATTCTTTTATGTAACCGTAACCACCAAACATTTGCACAGCTTCACTGGCAGCCCTTTCTGCAATTTCACTTGCAAACAATTTTGCCTCAGCTGCTTCCTTAGTAATTGTCAAGTTATTATCTTTCATCCAAGCAGCTTTATAAGTTAACATTCGTGCTGCTTCAATGTTTGTTTGCATTTCTGCTAATTTGAATTGTGTGGCCTGAAACTCTGATAAAAATTTTCCGAATTGTTTTCTTTCATTTGTGTATTTAAGAACAGCATCAAGACAACCTTGTGCAAGTCCAACACTCAAAGCAGCAATTGAAATTCTTCCACCTTCAAGTACTTGCATTGAATTTATAAATCCCATTCCCTCTTGACCAAGAAGATTTTCTTCAGGTATTTTGCAATTTTCAAATGCAAGTTGAGTTGTATCGCTTGAACGCATACCAAGTTTATTTTCTTTCTTACCGATTATTAAACCTTCGAATCCTTTTTCAAGAATGAAAGCTGAAATTCCTTTTTTGCCAGCTTCTTTGTTAGTAATTGCCATCACAACATAAGTTTCGCCAACACTACCGTGAGTAGTAAATTGCTTACTACCATTGAGTATCCAAAAATTTCCATCTTTAACGGCATAACTTTTCAATCCAGCAGCATCACTACCGGAAACAGCTTCAGTAAGTCCCCAAGCACCAATTTTTTTTCCGGTTGCTAGATCTGGAAGATATTTTTTCTTTTGTTCTTCATTCCCGAAAAGATTTATATGATTTGTGCAAAGACCATTATGTGCAGCAACAGAGAGTGCTACCGAAGGGTCAACTCTTGCTAACTCTTCAATTACTAATGCATACTCGATGTAACCCAAACCAGCACCACCATATTCTTCGGGGACGAGTATTCCCATAAATCCAAGTTCACCAAGTTGCTTCATAATCTCCATTGGAAATTTTTGTGTTTCGTCATATTCCATTATTACTGGTCTGATATTTTTCTCAGCAAAGTCTCTTATAGTATCACGAATCATTATTTGATTTTCATTAAATTCAAGTAAAAATGGTTGTGTTGACATAATCTCTACCTTTTGATTTATGAAAACTTTCAATGTTTATTATAATTACTTTGTGTCTTTGAGACTTAGTGGCAAAAAATTTAACGCCACAAAGACACGATGTCACTAAGACTTATTAAAAAATTGTTGAATTATTTTTTCTGCAATATGATAAGGAGAAGAATTTCCAAGAAATATATTTTTCAAAGATGAATTTAATAGATGTTCCCTTTCTTCTGACCAGAGTTCATCTTTCAATTTATGTTCAACAATTTCTTTAATTCTTACCTTAGTTTGATTTTGTCTTTTTAATTGAAAAAGATTTTTATCAATTAAAAATGCTTTGTGTTTTTCTATTTCATCAGCAATTTCATTAATACCTTTATTTTCTTGAGCAATTGCTTTTATAATTTTAGGTAGCCAAGTATTTTCATCGTGTTCTTTTATCATAAGAATTGTTTGAAGAGCTGTGTAAGCTTGTTGAGATCCAGGGCGGTCACATTTATTTAGAACAAATAAATCAGCGATTTCCATTAATCCAGCTTTCATAGCTTGAACTGAATCACCGCTTTCAGGAACTAGAACAACGATTGTTGTATCAGCTGCTTGAGCAATATCAAGTTCTGATTGACCAACTCCAACAGTCTCGAGGATAATTATATCAAATCCCGCAGCATCAAGCAAATCAGCTGCATCAATTGCTTTTTTAGATAAACCACCGAGGCTACCGCGAGTTGCCATACTTCTTATAAAAACACCATTATCCATTCCAATATCATTCATTCTAACTCTATCACCGAGTAATGCACCACCAGTGAATGGTGAAGTTGGATCGACTGCAATTATTCCAACTTTTTTATTTTGTTTTCTATAAATTTTGGTAAGTTGGTTTGTAATTGTGCTTTTACCAGCACCCGGAGGACCTGTTATTCCAATACGATAGGCATTACCAACTTTACTATACAATTCTTTTAAGTATTCTGATGTCAGATTATTATCAGATTCAATATATGAAATAGCTCTGGCAATTGCTCTTCTTTCACCGACTATTATTTTATCAATCAAGGATTTGTCGACCATTCTATGGCAAATTATTTCTGAAAAAATCAACAGTTAATTTCAAGCCTTCATCCAAGCTAGTTGAAGGTTTCCACCCAAATTTTTTGAATAGCTTTTCTGAGGTAATAACACTTCTCATTTGCTCTCCTGGTGCTGCAGGTCCGTGCTTTTCTTCTTTGTTAGCACCAATAATATTATTCAATTTATGAAAAAGTTGATTTACATTGGTTTCTATACCAGTTCCAACATTATAAATATCATTTGAAGTTTCATTTAATGTTAAAAGGTTTGCTTTAACAACATCGCCAACAAAAACATAATCCCTTGTTTGTTCACCACTACCATTTATAATTGGTTGTTCGTCTTTTAATAATTTAGTAGTGAAGATTGCAACAACTCCAGCCTCTCCAAATGGATTTTGTCGAGGTCCGTAAATGTTTGCATATCTTAATACTGTGTAGTTTAATCCATATTCTGCGTTGTAGAAATAAAGATATTTTTCTACTGCGAGTTTTGAAATTCCATAAGGTGATCGAGGTTGTGTTGGATGATTTTCATCAGCAGGGAAGTAAGATTGCTCTCCATAAACAGCACCACCAGTTGATGCGAACATAAACTTTTTAACATTATACTTTATTGCATTCTGAAGAAGATTAATTGTCCCTATTATATTTGTGTTTGCATCGAAAGTTGGATCTTTTACAGAACGTCTTACATCCATCTGAGCGGCGTGATGATTAACTATATCAAAATTCTCATCACTGAACAATTTTTCAACCAATTCTTTATCGCAAATGTCTCCTTTAACAAATTTAGCTTTAGAATTAATATTTTTTTCAAAACCAGAAGATAAATCATCAAGAACAACAACTTGATGCCCTTCTTCAATAAAAGCATCTGTAATGTGAGAAGCAATGAATCCTGCTCCACCAGTAACTAGAATTTTCAAATTTCCTCCATATATAATTTGTGATCAAAAATGTATTTCTCAACTTCTTTTGGAACGAGATAATGAATTGGTAACCCTTTATGAACACGATGTCTAATATCAGTTGCACTAATTTCAATTCCTCTTGTTTGAACAAAAGTTGCTTGTTCAACATATTTATCAATAAACTCAATTGGCTGAGAGGATTTTCTTTTTAGCACAATTACTTTTGCAAGTTTCATTATCTCATCGGGTTCTTTCCAAGTATAAAATTTGAAGATGTTATCATAACCAATTATCAATTCGATTTCATCATAGTGTTTTTTGAATTCTCTTAAAGTGTCAATAGTATAAGATATATCTTGCTTTTTGATTTCAAAATCAGAAACTTCAAAGAAATCAACGCCTTCAATTGCAATTTTAATCATATTTAATCTATCCTCGGGTGAGGAAGATTTTATATTTGTTTTGTGTGGTGAAATATAAGCGGGTATAAAGATTATTTTATCTAAATTCCTAATCTCTCTGACAGATTGGGCTGTTATCAGATGTCCGTGATGAATTGGATCGAAAGTTCCTCCAAAAATTCCAATTTTCACTTTATATGATCCCTGTATTCAATAAATAAGTTGGTGAATTTCTCTAACATATTTTGAGAACAATACTCGGCACTTTCTTTTAATGATAAATTTTTGTATAAAATTTTCAAATCTGCAAAACTATTTACTCTAAAATGTTTTTTAATTGTATGAATAAAGAATTTTTCAGCTTCAAGTTTTAGTAAAAATTCATCGTAATTAATATTACAATTTAATATCAAATCAATTAATCTTTCATCAAATTTATTGAAAGCGAAGTAACAATTATCTCCAATATCGGAGATTGAAATTACTAATGAATTATT
Organism: Ignavibacterium sp.; assembly: GCA_025056745.1. Taxonomy (GTDB): domain Bacteria; phylum Bacteroidota; class Ignavibacteria; order Ignavibacteriales; family Ignavibacteriaceae; genus Ignavibacterium. Next base: position 22,684 of record JANWVQ010000083.1, on the reverse strand, counting down.
CTCTGAATAAGTTAAAGATATTGAATCGCCGATATCTTTTGAACTGATACCAATTGAATTGCTATAGAATATTATATAGTGAGTGAACTTTATTAAAGCTTCAATTAATTTTTCTTCATTATCGAAAAAATTAAAGTTTATAGAATTAGAGTATTTTTCAATGAGTTCGTTATAAGTTAGGTTACCCTTCAAAAGAAAGAATAATTCAATTTTTTCTTCACCCTTTTTAGATTTTATGATATTTTCGATTAGATTTTCAATTAGGCTATTTTTCAAAAAAATCAGATCATTATCAGAAACAAATAATTCATTATTCATCAAGAATTTATTTTTATCAAATGGACAATCAATTATGCAATAGAATATAGATTCTTGACTCATATTGTAAATGAAGCTTGGCTTAACAAGTTTATAATTTGATTTCTATAATAATTAACCTCTTCCAAATAGAATATCTTTGAGTAACCTTTCGACAATTTAGATTGTCTTTTTCTAAAAGCAAGAGTGGTAGCACATTTTATATATGGAATTCTAATTTTTTCATCAATCCATCCAGTTTTGTCTCTTTGAGTAGAACTTAGGATATGAAGATGCGAGGAAGGGATTAAACCATTAATGCTTTCTTCATAAAGTTCTTTAAAAATCATTTTTCTTTCTCTATTCAAAGAAAATTTAAATACTCCAAAGAAAACTATAACTAGTAAAATCAAAAATATAAATCCAAGAAAAACAGTTATTTCAAAGCTTACTAAGAAATTCCACAGAGCGTGAATCAACATAGCTAAAAATAAACCAAGCAAACCTAAAGTTATTTTGAGAGGTAAATACATAAATTTTGACAAACCTAAGAAAGCACCTAAAGTAGCAGTTGATACTAAATGCATTACTCCAGAGAAAAGACTTCTAACTACTACTAAATTGAACCATTCTGAAAAATTTCCTGAATTATTTATAAAGTATAGAAAATTTTCTGTCATTCCGAAACCGAGTCCAATTGCTCCACCGTAAACTATTCCATCAGTTAAATTGTCGAATTTTTTGTTTGTAATTATTATCAGAAGAAATAATCCTTTAGTAATTTCTTCAACAAATGGTGCTATAAAAACAGCCCCGATGAAATTAACTCCAAACTCATCATCTATGAAAAAATTTACAATGAAGTTCAACGCAAAGCTGCCGATAAATGCGAGAAATACTGCACCAATTGCGCCCCAAAGATAACTTGCTAATACTAATTTTATTGGTTCTCTATCATACTTATCATATTTCCAAATAAAGTAGAGATAGAGAGACATTGGAATAATAGCTGCAAGAGCAGATAAAATTACAATCATAAATTATTTCATCAATTAATAACTTATGAAATGGTTTATTCTTTAAGCCAAGAGATTAATTCTTTCAAGCTTGGCATTTTTCCATAAGACAATATACCAATTCTGAAAATTTTCCCTGATAAAAATACTACAATCAAAGTTGAAATGAACATTATTGAAATTGCAACTAAATGTTCGAGTAGTGATAGTTCTAAAAGATTTGCTTTTATCATCATCACTGTAGGTAAAGTAAATGGAATGTAGGAAAGAATATTTACGAAAGTACTATCTGGATTTTGCATAGCACTTAATAAAAAGACTACTGGTAATACTAAAATTATACTTAAATAACTTGTTATTTGTTGTGCCTCTTGTTCAGTAGAAACAATTGAACCAATACCAACGAAAAGTGATGTGTAAAACAAATATCCAATAAGAAAATAGAGAAGTATAGTTGGTAAATTTTCAAATGAACTGTATGAAACTAATGTTGTTCCAACGGCTGCTATGCCAATTAGAATCCAAGCTAAAATTTGTGCAATTCCTAATAAGCTCAAACCCATAATTTTCCCAAATAATAATTCATTTGGGGTACAACTTGAAACTAAAATTTCTATTAAACGATTTGACTTTTCTTCAAGCAAACTTCTAACTAACATTTGACCAGAGTAAATAACCATTGTCATCAGTAAAAGTATAAAGATCATTGAAGAGAAAAATGTTGATAAAAATTCACTATCTCCTTCTTCACCCGGTTGTTTAATTTTTACAGGATTTATTTCGATTCTGTTTTTGATTAATTCAACAATTGATAAATCTACATTCTTTGAAAGAAGAGTTTTTTTGATATTTATATCATTAACTACTTTCTCCAAATCTGAAATTAATTTAAAACTTCCAACACTTTTTGATCTATATGAAATTATTAAAGAGTCTTTATTTTCAATCAAAAGATAACCTTCAACTTTTTTATCGAGAGCTTTTTTATCAGCTAAAATTATCATTGAATCTTTTGATAAACCTCTCACAAATAGATTCTGAGTGATGTATGCTGGAATATTATTTTTTAGTTTAATTGATTCAATTGAAGGAATAATCTGATCAAAATATTCATTTGTAAAGTCTAAAATACCAATGACTTTCGTTTCATCTTCCTCAGCGGTTATCAAAAGTGTAGGAGCGACAGAAAAAAGGATTAATAATAATGGTGTCAAAAATAAAGAGATTACAAAAGCTTTCGATTTAACTTTTTCAAGGAATTCCCATTTAGCAACTAATAATGTTTTATTCATTTCGATTTTTCATTTTTTATTGTGTCAATAAATATTTTATGTAACGTTGGTTCTATTATTAAAAAATGTTCAATTGAAGTTTTTTCTACCAACTTTTTTAAGAAATTAGATGGTGAAATATTATTAGCCAAATGTATTTCAATAAAGTTGCTGTAAACTTCATAAGAGATTACTTCATCGAGAGAATCAAGAAAATTAGTATCACCAATCAGACTAACTCTTATATGATTTCCACCAAAATTTTTTTTGATTTCCTGAAGGGACCCTTGTAAAACAGATTTCCCTTTATTCAGTAATAAAATCTCTGAACAAAGTTTTTCAGCAGTATCCATCTGATGAGTTGAAAGAATGATGCTCTTCCCTTCATCGAGAAAGTCTAAAATAAAATTTTTAATTTCTTGCTGATTGATAGGATCAAAACCTGAGAAAGGTTCATCAAGAATCAATAAATCAGGATTATGTATAACAGAGCAGATGAATTGAATTTTTTGTTGATTACCCTTTGATAATTCTTCAACCCTACGATTTTTAAGGTCTGCAATCCCTAATTTTTCCAACCAAAGATTTGCTCTTGTAATAATTTCATCCTTAGGTATGTTCTTCAAACTTGCTAAATAGCAGATAACGTCAATAACCTTACTTTTTTTGTAAAGACCTCGTTCTTCGGGTAGGTAACCAATTCTGTTAAGATATTGATAGTTAATTGGCTTTCCATCAAAAAGTATTTGACCTTCGGTAGGTTTTATAACATTTATAATAGATTTTATTGTAGTTGATTTTCCAGCTCCGTTGGGTCCTAATAAGCCAAAAATTTTTCCGGGATAGACGGTGAAAGACAAATTTTCTACAGCTTTAATTTCTCCGTAATGTTTTGTGAGATTTTTTACCTCTAACATTATAATTCTTTTATTCCTTCAAACAAAGTTAATTCCATTTATTTTTATAATAAAATTAAATTATGATTAATCGAAATGTAATTAGACTAGCAGAATTATGAAGGAATAATTAATTAAATTCAAATAACTTAAAATTGCTTTTACAAAAAGACTTTGGTATTTTTACAGCCCAAAATTTTGAGAAATTAAAATGAATACAACAAAAGCTGATTTAGTTGACATTGTAGCAAAAGGTACCGGAATTACAAAATTAGAAACTGAGGCAATTATTGAAGGTTTTCTGAGAGCTGTAATTGATACACTTGCAGAAAACAAATCAATTGAAATTCGTGGCTTTGGAAGTTTCAAAGTTAAAAAACGTAGAGCTCGACAAGCAAGAAATCCTCGTTCTGGTGAAAAAGTATTTGTTCCCGAGCACTATGTCCCAGCCTTTAAATTTTCTAAAGAATTCAAAGAGATGGTTGATAAAGGAATAAAAAGTAAATTAACTTAGATATGAATTGTAATTATTGTGGCTTCAAGTTAGAACAGAATTTTAATTTCTGTCCAAATTGTGGAGCAAAGTTGGTAAATAAAAAGAAAAATTCTCCCCAAGTAAAAGACACTCATTCAGAGGTAGAGAAATCTTTACCCAAAAATACAATCTACACTATTGTAATTGGAGGGATTCTTCTGACATTTTTGATTTTATATGTCTCTGGAGTTTTTAGTGGGCCTCAGGTTACAAAATTTAACAATACCGCTGCTGATAATAATCAAACTGATGAACAGTCAGTAGATTTAAGTAACATTCAAAAGATTAATGAACTTGAAGCAAAAGTAAAAAGCAATCCAAATGATCATAGTTCTTTATTGGAATTGGCTCATTTAAGAATGGACTCTGGAATGTTTGAACAAGCCATTCAGAATTACAAAGAGTATTTAAAGCATCATCCAAAGGAAGCTGATGTTATTGTAGATATGGCAGTATGTTACTTCAACTTAAAAAATTATGATACTGCGATTTCTTACTTCAAAGAAGCTATAAAAATTAAACCAGACCATCAAATTGCGCATTTGAATATGGGGGTTGTACTATTAAACAAAGGTGAAATTGAGAATTCAAGAGAATGGTTTAAGAAAGCTGTAGAAATTGATCCAAATTCTGATGCAGGAAAGAAAGCACAACAATTATTAACATCACATTAGAGGAGAAATAACGAATGCCTTGTGGAAGAAAGAGAAAACGTCATAAAATGGCAACGCACAAAAGAAAGAAAAGACTCAGAAAAAACCGTCACAAAAAGAAAATTCGATAGGTAATACCTAAGCCAACTTAGCTCAGCTGGTAGAGCAGCGCATTCGTAATGCGCGGGTCGCCGGTTCAAATCCGGCAGTTGGCTCTAAACCCCATCAAATTATCCAAACCTCCCAAAATCATTTCTTTTAACTAAAATTTTCAATCAAATTATGCTTTTCAAACAATTCATAAAAATTTTTTAAACTTTTTCGGAGATTTTACTTGACTTTTACAATATTTTTGTAGAATTTTGGGGTGTGATGGGGAAAAATGTGGAAAATATCCTAAGGGAGGTTAGGTAAACTTAATGTTCAGAGGTCAATACTCATATTTTCTCGATGATATGGGTAGAATTGCGATACCCGCAAAACTCAGAAAGGAGTTCAAACCTGAAGCGCAAAAGACTATCATTGTCGTTAAAGGGTTCTCCAAATGTATCGATCTATATCCTCTGGACGAATGGAAAAAAATTGAAGAGAAACTTTTGCAATTAAATACGTTCAACGAACTTCATACAAAATTTATCCGTATGGTTTCAAGTAATGTAACCGAAAGAAAAATGGATAATCAAGCGAGAATTGTTCTGCCTAAAAATCTCTTAGAGTATGCTCAGATAGAAAAAGAAGTTATGATTATTGGTGCACTTAAAAAGATAGAAGTTTGGAATCCGAAAGTATTTGATGATTATTTGAAAAATACTCCTGAAACTTATGAGGAAATTGCAGCCAAAGTAATGGTATTCTAAATGAACGAATACCATATCCCAGTCCTACTGAATGAGAGTGTTGATTATTTAGTAATAGATCCCGATGGAATTTATTTTGACGCAACTTTAGGATTTGGTGGCCATTCAAGTTTGATTTTAAAGAAGCTTTCCGACAAGGGTAGATTAATTGCAACAGATGTCGATGATAAGGCTTTCGATTTTTCAAAACAAAAATTTATCTCAGAGGACAGAATTTCAATTTATAAATTTAATTTTTCTATGATTGATGTAATTGCAAAAATTGAGTCAATTGATGGTTTCGATGGTATAATCGCAGACCTTGGTGTATCATCTTATCAACTTGATAGTAAAGAATCTGGATTTACATACAGAGAAAATACTGATTTGGATTTGAGAATGGATAAATCAATTAAGAAAAATGCTTCAGATGTGATTAATGAATTAGATGAGAAACAACTGGCAGATATTTTTTTCAAATACGGTGAAGAGAAAAACTCAAAAAAAATTGCAAGACTGATTGTCGAAAAAAGAAACTCAAAAAAAATAACTAAGACTTTTGAACTTAATGAAATCATTAATCAAGTTACTCCACAAAAATATTTAATCAAGTCTTTGTCGAGAATCTATCAGGCCTTAAGAATTTATGTTAATGATGAACTCGGAAAACTAAAAGAATTTTTAGAAAATGGGCTTAAAACTCTAAAGAGTGGCGGTAGATTTGTGATTATAACCTATCATTCGTTGGAGGATAGAATTGTAAAAGAATTTTTTAATTATAATTCGCAAAAATCATTAGATAAGAAAATTGATCCATTTGGAATTAAAGCTCTCCAACCTCAAATTAAGATAATCACAAAAAAACCTGTGACTCCCTCCGAAGAGGAAATCTTAAAAAATAATCGTTCAAGAAGCGCAAAACTAAGGGTGGCAGAAAAATTATGAGTAACAGTAATAAACCTTTATTACTTTATATTCTTTTGTTAATTCTTTCCATAGCTGGCTTTTTACTTTTTACAGTCATATTGAAAATTAATTACAAACAGCTGCTAATGGAAAAAGATCAAGCTAATCAAGAAATAATTACTGCGATTCAAGAACAAAAAAAACTTAATGCTATTTATCAGGACTTAACTTCTGAAGATTATATTGTTCCTTATGCGCAGAATAATTTATCTCTAATAAAAAATTTCTCATCATCAGGATTAATCAAATTATCTGAGGAAAGAATTCAATTTATTGAAGATGCTTTAAGTAAAAGATATGAATAACTCACGAGCATTATTGATACTCATTTTTATCTTGGTTTTTGCAGTGTTAATAATTGTAAGATTGGTAGATATTCAAGTCATCGACAGGGAGAATTACATAAAGCTCGCAGAACTTCAGCAAACTGCTATAGATAAAATCAAAGCTGAGCAAGGTCTTATTTATGATCGTAATAATGACTTATTAGTCTATAACAGAAATGATGTGAAGTTTTATATTGATTTAAATATGACCAAAGAGAATGAAAAAGATTCAGTTGCATCAAAATTTGCAGAAGTAATGGGAAAGCCAAAAGAATATTACCTTAATTTGATGAACAAATCTAAAAATACAATTGTACTTGAGAAAAAAGTTCAACCACATCAATTTCAAAAACTGAAAGATCTGGATATTAAAAGTCTCTATTATCGTCCTTCACCAACAAGAATTTACCATTATGGCTCGTTAGCAAGTCACGTTTTAGGTTATGTTGATCAAGAGGGAAAGTTTGTATCAGGGATTTCTGAGTATTTCAGTAAAGATTTAGAAGGAGTTGATGGTTACAGAAAAGTTTACAAAAATTCCTTTGGCCATATCGTTTACTATGATGAAAATGAAATGCAACTACCAATACCAGGAAATAATATTTTTCTAACAATAGATAAAAGATATCAGTTGATACTTGAAGAAGAGTTGAATGCTGGCTTGAGGGAATTCCTTGCTAAATCCGCTACTGGTATAATAATGAATCCTAACACAGGCGAAATTCTCGCTATGGCAAATATAGAAGACTATGATCCGAATTGTTATTGGCAATATGATTCTTTCCAAAGACGAAACAGAGCAATCACCGATCCCTATGAACCCGGATCAATATTTAAGGCTTTTACTTTTGCAGCTTTAATTGAAAAAAATCTCTTATCACTCGACGAAAAGATTTTCGCTGAAAATGGTTCGTACAGATTTAAAAATACTTTGATAACAGACAATAAATCTTTTTCATATCTTACAGCAAGAGAAGTATTAATTCACTCAAGCAATATTGGAACAGCTAAATTATCACAAAGATTAAAAGATGAATATTTCTATGATTTTTTAAGAAGACTCGGTTTTGGAAATATAACTTCTATACCAATTAAAGGCGAATCACCTGGAAGGTTGTGGAAGCCTAATAATTGGGATGCATCCTCTAAGCCCTTTATTTCATTTGGTTATCAAATCAATGCGACAGCAATTCAAATTATAACTGCTTTTTCTGCTTTGATAAATGGAGGAATTTTATATCAACCTCAATTAGTATCAAAAAAGACCAATAGTAAAGGCGAGCTTATTGAAGAATTCAAACCTAAATTTATAAGAAAAGTAATTTCTGAATCAACTTCCTCTGTTTTAAGAGGTATTTTAGCAGAAGTTGTTAAAAATGGAACAGGCAAAAATGCTTCACTTGGATATATCTCCGTCGGTGGTAAAACTGGAACATCACAAAAATTAATCGAAAAAAAATATTCAAATGAATTTCATAATACATCATTTGTTGGCTTCTTTCCAGTTGAAGATCCTCAAATAGTAATACTGATTCATTATGATTCTCCGCAATTAAAAAAATCAGGGGCTTTAGTTGCAGCTCCGGTTTTCAAACGTGTTGCTGAAAGAATAATTGAAAAGAATTTCAATCTTTTTGAAAAATACATTGATGATAATTACAAAAAGAAAATTCTTATTTCCCAATCAAAATTTGAACAACTAAAATCTGATTATGAATTCAATAATCAATCAGAATTAAAATATAAACCAATTACTTTTATGCCAGACTTAAAATATAAACCACTTAGTGAAGCTCTGTCTATATTAAATAAATCAGGAATAAATTATAAAATCATAGGGACTGGCTTTGTTGTTGAACAAAGTATTAAAGCTGGCACAGAGCTAAAAGGAGATGAAGTTTGTGAGTTAAAATGTAATTCTTTTCATATAATAAACGCATCGCAGAGATAATGGAGTTAACAGAGTTAATAAATAGTTTGAAAGTAATTCAAGTTGCAGGAGATGTGCAACGAAAAGAAATCTCAAGAATTGTTTATGATTCAAGGCAGGTTACTGCTAATTCAATCTTTGTTGCAATTAAAGGATTTAAGCTTGATGGTCATAACTTTATTATTGAAGCAATAAATAAAGGTGCTATAGCTGTTGTCCTTGAAGATAATTCAGCAGTACCGGAAGAAATTTTCATTCATAATAACGTTACAAAAATTCTAGTTAATAACTCCAGAATTGCACTCGCTGAATTAAGTAAATACTTCTTTAAAGATCCATCTTCTAAATTAGATTTGATTGGAGTTACAGGCACTAATGGTAAAACAACAACTACTTGGCTCATTAAAAATATTCTGGACTTTTCAGGGATAAAAACTGGATTGATAGGAACAATTGCAAATTTCATAGGTGATCAAAAAATTGAATCAAAACTCACTACACCAGAATCATCAGATTTAAATTATTTATTGCATCAAATGGTCTTGGATAAGTGTTCTGCTGCTGCAATGGAGGTCTCTTCTCATTCTCTATTCTTGAATAGAACTTATGGGCTTGATTTCAAGATTGGAGTTTTTACCAACATCACTATTGATCATCTTGACTTCCACAAAACTTTCGAAAATTATCTAAGCGCTAAAAAGATATTATTCGATAGTCTGAATGAAAAATCATTTGCTATAGTTAATAAAGATGATGATAACTTCAAGAATATTATCAAAGATTGTAGTGCTAAAGTCATAACATTCGGAAAAGATAAAACAGCAGATTATTCGATTGATAATATTAACTTCAATCTCAACGGCACATCATTCAGAATTAATGAGAATAAAAATTCATATCAAATAGAGATACCGCTTATTGGTGAATTTAATGCTTATAATGCGACAGTTGCATTTATCGTGTCCAAACTATTAGGTCTTGATGATAACAAAATAATTAACGGTTTGAAAAATGCTAAACAAGTCCCCGGCAGATTCGAGGTTATTGGTAATAGCAAAAAGAAAGTAATTGTAGATTATTCTCACACACCAGATAGTTTAGAAAAAGCAATTCAATCTTTAAGAAAATTAGTTGGTAGTAAGAAAATAATTACTGTCTTTGGCTGTGGTGGAGATAGAGATAGATCAAAAAGACCTTTGATGGGGAAAATTGCAACAGAATTGAGTGATCAAGTGATTATAACTTCTGACAATCCAAGAACAGAGGATCCATTTCAAATTATTGATGACATTGTAAAAGGAATTAAAAAGAAAAACTATTTAATCATAGAAAATCGTAGTGAAGCCATAAAACAGGCAATAGAAAATTCTGATGATGATACTGCGATTTTAATAGCTGGGAAAGGACACGAAAATTATCAAGAGATCAACGGTGTTAAATATCATTTCTCCGATTCTGAAATTGCAAGGGAATATTTGAAATGAGTTCTAAAGTTAAAATAACAATTAAAGATATATTCAATATCAAAGGTACAGAGATATTTAACCCTGATAACTTTAAAGACATTTATTCAGTATCAATTGATTCAAGAAAAATAAAAAAAGGTGATCTTTTCATCGCAATAATAGGTGAAAAATTTGATGGCCATAATTTCGTTAATGATGCAATAAAATCCGGCGCCTCAGCAGTTGCTATAGATAGGATGCACTTCAAAGAGTTTGAGGATTTAAAAGTTCCATTTATAGTTGTTGAGGATACTACAAAATTTTTGGGCAAGATTGCTTCTGTTTGGAGGAGTAAACTCAAGACAAAGATTATTGGAATTGGAGGAAGTAATGGCAAAACAACAACAAAAGAAGTGCTTGCACAAATACTTTCTTATAAATATTCTGTAAATAAAACCGAAGCAAATAATAATAATCATATTGGTGTTCCATTAACAATACTCTCAACCAATAACCAACACAAATTTCTTGTTTTAGAATTAGGTTCAAATCATCCTGGTGAAATAAAATACATTGCCGAAATTGCTAAACCAAATTATGCTTTGATTACTAATATCGGGGACTCTCATCTTGAATTCTTTGGTGATAGAAATGGTGTTTTGAAAGAAGAGTCGGAATTATTCAGGCAAACATTGAAAAATAATGGAACCATATTCCTTAATTATGAAGATGAATTATTGCGAGAAAAATTTAAGTTCATAAAAAACAAAATAACATACAGTGCGAAATTCAAAACTGATTTCACTTTTGAAATTTATGAAATACTCGACGATGGTAGAATTAAATTTATAATCAACAAAAACAAAAAATACATTTTTACCTCTCAAATAGCGGGAGAGGCAGGACAGTATAACTTATTCGCATCTATTGTTGTAGCAAAATACCTTGGTATGTCTTACGATGAAATTTTTAGAGCTCATAAAAAGATCAAGCCCTTTGATAAACGCTTAGAAATTAAAACTTACAACTCAACATTGATAATAAATGATTGCTATAATGCCAATCCGAGTTCAATGATACTTGCTCTTTCTCTTTTGAATGGAATAAAAAATAATTTTAGAAAAGTTGCAATTCTTGGTGATATGTTCGAGCTTGGTTCAAAATCTGTTATTAAGCATCGTGAGGTTGCGAAAGAAATAAATCAATTAAACATCAATGAAGTTTTGACAATTGGAGAATTTTCCAAAGAGATTAACAAAGCTATCGAAAGAAAAGATGTAATTAAAAAACACTTTGATTCAAAAGGCAATTTGAAAAAGTATCTCGATAAAATGGATTTAGAAAATACAGTTTTCTTAATTAAAGGATCTCGAGGAATGAGGCTTGAAGAAATTACACAACATCTGGAGGCAAAGTTTAAATAATGCTGTATTATCTTTTTGATTATATAAATAAAATTTATTCGCCTCCAGGATTTGATATTTTCAGATTCTTAACTTTTCGTTCTGCACTTGCAGCGATAACAAGCTTATTCCTAGCTTTTTATTTAGGCCCTAGGATCATTAACTATTTACAACAAAAACAAATTGGCGAAAGTAAAAAACTCGATGGACCCAAATTTCATTGGTCTAAAGCCGGAACCCCAACTATGGGTGGCTTTATAATTATTATATCTGCTGTTGTTCCGGTTCTACTTTGGGGCGAGCTTAAAAGTATCTATATAATTCTAACATTAATTGGATTTTTATGGTTAGGCGCTGTCGGATTTTTAGATGATTATCTGAAAGTTATCAAAAAACTTCCTAATGGCTTGATTGCAAGATATAAATTGTTAGGTCAAGTCATCATTGGATTATTTGTTGGATTTGTTATTTACTATTCTCCTGAATTCAGAGGATTTAATACTTTAACAACATTTCCTTTCCTTAAAAATGTAAATTGGGATTTTGAGATTCTTTACATACCTGCTGTAGTTTTTATAATAACTGCTACATCAAATGCTGTAAATCTTACAGATGGTCTTGATGGACTTGCGGCTGGATTAGTTGCAATAGTTATGATTGCTTTAGCACTACTTAGTTATTTCAGTGGAAATGCAATTTTCTCAAACTACTTAGATATAATCTATTTACCTGGTTCAGGTGAATTGACAGTTCTGATTTCAGCTTTAGTAGGAGCAAGTTTAGGATTTTTGTGGTTTAATTCTCATCCTGCTCAAGTTTTTATGGGAGATACTGGTTCCTTAGCTCTTGGTGGTGCCTTTGGAATTATAGCAGTTTTGATTAAAAAAGAATTATTCATCCCAATTCTTGGTGGAGTTTTTTTCCTCGAAACTTTATCGGTGATTATTCAGAAGACATACTTCAAATACACCAAGAAAAAATATGGTGAAGGTAGAAGAGTATTCAAGATGGCACCAATACATCATCATTTTGAAATGCTTGGTTGGGCTGAACCAAAAATTGTAGTTCGCTTTTATATAATTGGAATAATATTGGCAATTGTAACATTAGTTTCATTTAAGATAAGATGATTGAAATTAAAAATAAAAAAATAACAATAATCGGGGCGGCTAGAAGCGGAATTGCATCGGCAGAACTAGCTCTGAGAAAAGGAGCAATTCCTTTTGTCAGTGATATAAGCTCTGAAGAGAAGTTATTAGAAAGTATAAATCGTTTAAAGGAATTGAATGTTGAGTTTGAAGTTGGCAAACATTCAAAAAAAATTTTTGATTGCGATTTAATGATCATATCACCAGGAGTCCCAACAAATTCTGAAATCATTATTGAAGCTAAATCAAAAAACATTAATGTCATCAGCGAAATTGAATTTGCTTCAATGTTTTGCAAAGGAAAAATAATTGGTATCACTGGAACTAATGGAAAAACAACAACTACTAGTTTAGTCGGTCATCTTTTATCTGTTGCCGGAATTAAAAATTATGTTGCTGGAAATATCGGAAATGCCTTCTCAAACATTTCAGATTCAATATCAGAAAATGAATTTGCTGTTTTAGAAGTATCAAGCTTCCAACTTGATTTGATTAAAAACTTTAAACCGTATATATCTGCTATATTAAATATTACTCCTGACCATCTTGATAGATATGATAATGACTTAACTAAATATGCACAGTCCAAGCAACGCATTTATGAAAATCAAGATGAGAACGACTTCTTAATTTTGAATAATGATAGTCCGATTTTGATATCTAATCTTAATCCTCATAAAGCAATTAGATTTAATTTTTCTTCTTCAAGTAAAGTTAATAAAGGCTGCTATTTGAAAAATGATGATATGATTTTTATAAATGATACCATAGAGGAAGTTATTTGTTCAGTGAATGATTTATTCATTAAAGGTGAACATAATATTCAAAATGCAATGGCAGCGATTATAATTGGTAAAATATTATCAATATCAAATGAAAAAATAAAAGAGGCATTATCAACTTTTAAAGGTGTTGAACATCGAATTGAATTCGTAAGAAAAATTAATGGAGTAAGTTTTTATAATGATTCCAAGGCAACAAATGTCGATTCAGTAATAGTGGCTTTAAAAAGTTTTACTAATTCAATTTTATTGATTTTAGGCGGAAGAGATAAAGGTAATGATTATTCATTAATTGAAGATTTAGTAAAAGATAAAGTTAAAAAAATCTATGCAATTGGTGAGTCTGCAAATAAAGTTTATGATTATTTCAATATGATAGTTGAAACAATAAAATGTGATTCTCTTGAAGATGCAGTTAGAAAATCTTTTAATGATGCGCAATCTGGTGATGTTGTGCTGTTATCACCTGCCTGTGCGAGTTTTGATATGTTTAAAAATTTTGAACATAGAGGAGAAGTTTTTAAGAATTTGGTGAATCAATTATGAAAAAATTAGTTGTCGTTTTATTCTTTTTAACTTTAATTCTCATTTTAATCGGTGTTGTAGTCGTATTGACTGCCAGCAGCTCTTATAGTGAATTCAATAAATCTGATAGCTTCTTTTTATTCAAAAAACATTTAGCAAAAGTTCTTTTAGCTCTTCTTGCATTAATGATAGGGGCAATAATTCCTTATGAATTTTATCGATACTTAAGTAAGTATTTAATGATATCGATTGTAATCATTTTGATCTTAACTGTGATTATGAACTCAGGTAAAAAAGGTGCTGAAAGATGGTTCTCAATTTGGGGTTTTGAATTTCAACCTGTAGATATTGCTAAAGTTATTTTGATCATTCATTTAGCAAATTTATTGGATAAAAAAGATGAATATCTTGATAACCTTAAAATTGGTTATCTGCCTCTTATTTTTTGGATACTTATTGTGTCTGGATTAATCATAATTCAACCTAACATCAGTAATGCTATTTTAATTTTCCTTACTTCAATGATATTAATCTATGTTGGTGGTGCTCCTACAAAATATGTTTTCGGAACACTTTCTATATTCGGAATTTCTGCTACTCTTGTAGCATTGACTTTCACTCATTCAAAGACAAGGATAGAAACTTATATAAATGCTTTGATCTCTGGAGAACCAATTAATCTGCAAGTTCTTCAAGCTTTAGTGAGTTTAGGTAGTGGAGGAATATTTGGCTTAGGTGTTGGAGATTCAAAACAAAATAATCTTTTCTTACCCGAAGCCTATGGTGATTTTATTTTCAGTATTCTCGGAGAACAATTTGGTCTGATAGGTGCTTTGATGGTTATTATGATTTATTTAACTGTCACATTATCAGGAGTAATCATTGCCAAAAAAGTAAAAGACAAATTTGGACAGATGCTTGCTTTTGGTATTGCAATTCAAATTGGTCTTTATGCAATGGTGAATATGGCTGTTAATGTAGGTTTGTTCCCAACTACTGGACTTCCATTACCATTTATTAGCTATGGCGGTACTTCAATTGTATTTAATAGCGCTGCTGTTGGAATTTTGATTAACATCGGTATATCAAATTACCTTAAAGAAATAGAAAGAAAAAAAGCTAATCTTGAATTTGCATAATAGATATGAGTAAAGGATTGAAATACAGGTTTTTATTTGCAGGTGGTGGGACAGGGGGACATTTGTATCCAGCTATTGCGATCGCTCAAGCAATTAAAGAAATAAAACCTGAATCTGAAATTTTATTCATTGGATCATCTGATAAAATTGAAAGTAAAGTTGTGCCTCAAAATGGATTCGCATTTAAAAGTATTACTGTGAAAGGATTTAATAGACAAGATAAACTAAAGAATTTATTATTCCCGATTTTTTTGATTCTATCAATGATACAATCCTTAGCAATTACAATGAAATTCAAACCAAAGGTTTCAATCGGAACCGGAGGTTATGTCTCAGGTCCTGCAATCTGGGCTGCCTCTGTTATGGGATCGAAAATCATCTTAGTTGAACCAAATAGTTATCCCGGAATTACAACAAGACTTTTAGAACGTTTTGCTGATGAAATCCATATTTGTTTTGAGATGACCAAAAAATATTTAAGAAGAAATGATATCATTAAAATTACTGGCAACCCTATTAGAAAAACTTTCAAACTTATTGATAAAAAATCTGCAATAAAAAAATTCAGTCTATTTGATGAACATAAAACTCTTTTGATTGTTGGTGGAAGTTTAGGTGCAAAGTCAATTAATAACGCAATTAAAAAAATCTATAAAGATTTATTAGAAAATAACATTCAAATCATTTGGCAGGTTGGTAAAAATTATTACGATGAATTAAAAGGATTGGAAAATTCAAAATGTCGCATATTCCCATTCATTGAAAATATTGAAGATGCTTTCTCTGCTTGCGATTTAGTGGTATCTCGTGCTGGAGCAAGTTCTATTTCAGAAATTTCTTTGCTTGGAATACCATCGATTTTAGTCCCTTCTCCCAATGTTGCAGAGAATCATCAATATTATAATGCTAAAGAATTAGCTGATCAAAATGCTGCCATATTGATTGAAGATAAAAATTTAGAATTAGAGTTGAAGGAAAAAATTATTAAAACAATTAATGATGAATTTTTACTTAGTCAACTGAAAGAAAATATAAGAAAGTTTGCTAAACCAGATGCAAGTATTCTAATAGCTAAGAGTGCAATAAATTATTCAGAGCAAGTGTAAATGAGTAAAAAGTTCAAATACAACTTAAACATATACTATCAAGCAACTATAATCTATTTTGTTGCTTTTGTGTTATATGTGATTATTCGTGGAGAATTCGTCGAAGATTCTTTCAATTTGATTCTTCGGGATCCAATTTTATATCTATTCCTTGGAATAGTGATTATTTCGCTTTTTACTCTGATTTACAAAATGTATCTGAAGAAATTTATCCAAATTGATGATAGCCAAATAATTCTTGGAAATAAATTTCAACAAAGAAAAATCAAATTCGAGGATATTGAGCAAATAAAGATTTTCAAGAAAAAATTAGAAAAAGAATATGCATTTCTTCGAATAATTAGACTAAAAATTAAGAACAGAAAAAGAGGAATTGTTATTAGAACATCAGATTATGAAAACGAAGAAGAATTAGTTTCAATCTTTCAGCATATAAAAAATAAAATTGAGAGTAGAAATGTTTAAGAACATTAAAAACATTCACTTCGTCGGTATTGGTGGTATTGGAATGAGTGGAATTGCTGAGATCTTGTGGAATCAAGGTTTCAACGTCACTGGATCTGATAAGAACTTATCAGATATAACCGACAGACTACAGCAACTTGGTATTAAAATTTTCGAAGGTCATAAAGCTGAAAACGTTGAAGGAGCTGATTTAGTTGTTTATTCATCTGCGGTAACATTAGATAATCCAGAGCTTGTTTACGCAGCTGAAAAAAACATTCCAATAATAAAGCGTTCAGAGATGCTTGCAGAAACAATGCGAATGAAATATGGAATTGGAATTGCAGGCACTCACGGTAAAACTACTACTACCTCAATGGTTGGTTTGGTTTTGACGGAAGGTGGTATTGATCCAACTATAATTGTTGGAGGAAAACTGTCAGGCCTTGGTGGAACTAATGCAAGATTAGGTAATGGTGAGTTTATTGTAGTTGAAGCTGATGAATTTGATAGAACTTTTCTTAAACTTACTCCAACAATCGCTGCAATCACAACTCTTGAAAGTGAACATTTAGATACTTATAAAGATCTAGATGACATTAAATCAGCTTTTATAGAATTTGCCTCTAAAGTTCCTTTCTATGGCTTTGTTGTGCTTTGCTTAGATGAAAGTGCTCTTCAAGATATTATTCCACTTATTAATAAAAAAATTATTACCTATGGACTAACAGCACAAGCAGATGTTCGCGCAGTTGATATAACTACATCAGGCTTTAAATCGAAGTACACAGTAAAATATTATGGAAAGGAGTTAGGACAGATTGAATTAAAAATTCCAGGAGTTCATAATGTTAAAAATTCTTTGGTTGCTGTAATAATAGGTAAAGAACTTGGAATAGATTTCCAAATTATTAAAAAAGCCTTAGAATCTTTTTCAGGTGTTTACAGAAGGTTTGAGGTAAAATATGACAAAGAAATTATGGTCGTTGATGATTATGCTCATCATCCAACTGAGACATCTGCAACTCTCAAAGCAATAAGAGATGGTTGGGATAGAAGGTTGGTTGCTGTGTTTCAACCTCATCTTTATACCAGAACAAGAGATTTTTATACCGAGTTTGGAAAATCATTTCTCAATTCAGATATATTTATCTGTACGGATGTTTATCCAGCTAGAGAAGCACCAATTGAAGGGGTAAGTGGTCAACTAATCACAAATGCGACAAAAAAATTCGGACATAAAAATGTTTTTTATATTCCTGATAAAAATGATATTCCAGACTTTTTATACTCTATTAAACAAGATGGTGATATAATAATTACTATGGGTGCGGGCGATATCTGGAAATATGGAGAAAAATTCGTGGAGAAGCTGAAAAACTTATGAAAGAAAATCTATATAAATACATTTTGTCAATAACTCTTGTCATTCAAGTTCTGTTGATTGCTTATTTGAGCACATACTTTTTCTCAAATGACAAAGTTGATAATTATTCTGAAATTGCAATTACTGGAAACAAATTACTTCCAGAAGAAAAATATTTATCTTATTTATATCAAAAACTAAATGAAAATGATTTAAGCCTTTATACAATAAAGTCTATTTTAGAATCTCATCCTTATATTTTCACTGCCGATGTTAAAAAAGGCAATAACAGAATTGATGTTGAAATTTCAGAGAAAAACATTTACTCAACAATTATTAGAAACAATGAAGCATATTTTATATCCGATGCTTTTGAAATAATAAAAATCCTACCTTCAACTATTAATATTTCAATACCATTACTTATTACTCGATACGAAAATAATTCAAGTTTTGCGGTTGATGGAGATATCAAAGTTGCGTTCAAATTGATTGATGCTTTGAAAATAATAAATCAAGAACTTCTTTCTCGGTTAATAGAAATAAATCTAAAAGATGAAAAAGACATTATTCTGATTTTCAATCACTTAAATGCTTTAGTCTACTTAAAAAAGAGCAATCTTGTAAAAGAAATATTGACTCTATCTGAGTTTTTGAATTCGTATAGCTCTTCAATAAACAATAACACAAAATACATTGATTTAAGATTTAATAATCAGGTAATAGTTGGATAAATATTTAGGGTTAAAAATGAAAAAAGGCATATTAGCTGGTTTGGATTTAGGTACTACAAAAGTTTGTGCTGTTATCGCAGAGTATAACATTAACACAAACAAATACGACATTTTAGGATTTGGAATAGCACGCTCAGAAGGTTTAATCAAGGGCCTTGTCACAAATATTACAAAAACAGCAGAAGCAATCAAAGAAGCTGTTGAACAAGCAAATAACAGAGCTGGATTGGATGTAAAATCTTTTAATGTCGGTGTGGCTGGTGAACATATAACAAGTATGCGACACAGAAATTATGTAACAATAAATAGAGCAGAAAAAGAAATCAAAAAAGAAGATTTAGATAGATTAGAGGCAGATGTAAAAACAATTACCATTCCGAGCGACAGACAAATTTTACACATAATACCTGAAGAATATTCTGTTGATTATCAAGATGGAATTGAAAGTCCGATTGGAATGTCAGGCACTCGATTAGAAGCAAGTAATCATATCGTTTTAGCTTCTATTCCTGCAATTGATAATATTAGAAAATCAGTTGAAAGAGCTGGTTATAAAGTTTTAGACTATATCCTTCAACCAATCGCATCGAGCACATCTGTTCTTGAAGATAGTGAAAAAGATTTAGGTGTCGTTCTATTAGATATTGGTGGGGGAACGACTGATATTGCAATCTATCATAGAAAGAGCATTAAATACACAAAAGTTATAGGAATCGCTGGCAATCAGGTTACTAATGATATTCGTGAATCGCTGGGTATTATTACAGAGGAAGCTGAGCGACTTAAAAGAGAATTTGGTTATGCTATTCAAAGTGCAATCGTTAGAGATGATGATATTTTAATTAGAGGTGTTGGAGCGAGAGGAAATACTAAAATTACTACAAGCTTACTAACTCAAATCATTTCACTTAGGATGAGAGAACTATTTCAAATCATTGATACCGATTTGAGAAATAGTGGATACAAGAATAAAATAAAAAGTGGGATAGTATTAACTGGTGGAGGAGCTCTATTAAAGGGTTGTAAGGATTTAGCTGAAAATGTTTTTGAATTACCAGCAAGGATTGGTATTCCACTTGAGCTAGGACAAGGATTATCAGATCAAATGGAAAGTCCTGAATATGCAACTGTTTTAGGTTTAATCAGAGGAGTTCCTGGTAGTAAATCAAGTCAGTTGATAAAAAGTAAGAAATCAAATGGAGCTAAAAAGCTCTTTAAGTTTTTCGGGAGATTAAAAAGATTTTTTAGTGAATTATAAATATAGAGGAGGACTAATGTCAAACTTTACGAACAGTTCGCAAATCAATTCACCAACAAGATTTGCTACGATTGATAAAGTTAATTCATCCCCAGCGGTATTAAAAGTTGTGGGTGTAGGCGGTGCTGGAGGAAATGCGATTGAAAGTATGATTCAACGTGGAATCCAAGGAGTTGAATTCATAGCTGTTAACACTGATGTTCAACACTTAGCAAGAAGTAGCGCACATACAAAGATTCAAATTGGTGCTAAGATTACTCGTGGAATGGGAGCTGGTGCTGATCCAAATACAGGTAAAGATGCAGCTAAAGAAAATGAAGATGAAATTAGAAGAGTTTTGACTGGTAGTGATATGGTTTTTATCACTTGTGGAGAAGGTGGAGGAACAGGAACAGGTGCAAGTCCACTAATTGCATCGATTGCAAAAAGTCTTGGCGCTTTGGTTATCGGTATTGTAAGTACTCCTTTTAGTTGGGAAGGGAAAACTCGTATTGAAAATGCTAAAAAAGGAATTGCAGAATTAAAAAAATATGTTGACTCTTTAATTGAAATTCCAAATGAAAGAATATTATCTATTATTGATAAAAATACTCCTTTCAAAGTTGCTTTAGACAAAGCAAATGAAATACTTTATGAAGCAACTAGAGGAATTTCAGATATCATAAATCTCTCTGGATTCATAAACGTAGACTTTGCGGACGTTCGTACAATTATGAATATGAGCGGAGATGCTATAATTGGATGTGGCATTGCAAGTGGTGAAAATCGAGCAGCTGATGCAGCAAGAAAAGCAATTTCTAGTCCTCTTCTAAATGGTGTTAGCATCAAAGGTTCAAAAGGTATTCTTATTAATGTCACAGGACCAAGCAATATGACTATGGAAGAGATTAATGAAGGAAATAAAATCATCGTTGAAGAAGCTGGTCTTGAGGCTAACATTATTTTTGGTGTTGTAATCAGGGATGACTTGGCTGAAGATTACATTTCATATACTGTAATTGCAACTGGTTTTAATAATAAAAACAATGGATTCAATAATAATTTTACAAATAATAAGAACGGCAATGAAAAAAGGAAACAACAAGGTGGAACAACTCGCTTCTTAGACTTTTTGAGAGGAGATGATTCCATAGATAAAAATAATCTTGATACACCTACAATTCTCAGATTCGATCCCAATAGCAGAATTGATGATACTCCTAATGATGATGACAACTTTTGGAAATTCAATAACGACGATAAAAACAACAATTCAAAAAACAATCGAAGAGATGATGATGATGACGATGATGAAGGCTCTGATTTTCTGAGAAAAATTATGGACTAAAAATTCATTAAATCTAAAACTTGTAAACTCTCTGCGGTTAAAACTGTAGAGAGTTTTTTATTTAATAACTAAAAGATATTTGATTTTGGAAAAAAGTTGAAAAAATAATTATTTGATTCTTTTAATACTCATACTCAGTTGGATAAATCCAACTGCAATTGAAATTAAATTTATTTTATAAGAGAAATGATTTCTTAAATTTCATTCTCAATCAGCTAAAGCTGACTGCAATAGAAATTTCTTAAAATTGCACTTGACTTTAGTCAAGAGAGTTAGATTTAATAAATTAAATTGGCTTTAGCCACATAAATAAGATCAATGAGGCTAAAGCCAGAAAGATGTAATTGAAAATCTTTATCAGCTGGATAAATCCAACTGCAATATGAAATAGATTTATTTTTATAAGAAAAATTACAGTTTACTTTAGTGAACTGACAGAGAGAGAATAATAAAAAATTGGCTTTAGCCACATTACAAAAAGGAGTAAATATATGAGCTGGGTAAGAGTCTGGATTCATCTTGTATTCTCAACAAAAAACAGAGAACCATACCTTGCTACAAAAGAACTAAGAGAAAAACTATATCAACATATAATCCAAAATGCTAAAGAAAAAGAAATTTGGTTAGATTCAATTAATGGTTATAAAGAACATATACATTGTTTAATTTCATTAAATAAAGAACAAACAATAAGCAAAGTTGCTCAGCTAATAAAAGGAGAATCTTAATATTGGATAAATAAAAACAAATTGACAAAGACAAAATTTATTTGGCAAGATGATTATTGGGCAGTAAGTGTGAGTGAAAGTCAAATAGATAAAGTGAGACAATATATTCTCAATCAAGAAGAACATCATAGAGTTAAAACATTTACTGAAGAAGTAGATGAATTTATGAAAAAATATGGATGGAGCTTTATTCACAGCAAGCAGGAATAACTGTAATGTGGCTAAAGCCATAAGATATTTTTTTGAGAATTCTTATCATTTTGCTAAAGCAAACTGCAATAAAAAGATAAATTTATTTTATAAGAACAATTGCAGTTCACTTTAGTGAACTGAGATAGAGAAGTAGTTAAAAATTGGCTTTAGCTACATTCAACAATGATGCTAAAGCTAACTGAAATGAAAAAATATTTAGAGTATAGCAGTAGACTTCAATGTTCTGAAATAAACTGTATAAACTACTAATTCTTACTCATCCTGCGGTCTAGCTTCAATAGTAACATTCCCATCAAAATCTCTAACCACGATTATTCTATTCGGGCGACAACAAATTCTA
>JANWVQ010000064.1 GCA_025056745.1 Ignavibacterium sp. | reverse complement strand
TTTCTATAGCATCATTAAATGTATTCTTAAATTTTTACAAAAATAATATTATAAAGTTAAAAACAAAAATTTATTTGCATAATAGATTTTTTTTGTAAAAATAAAATTAACTTTTATGAATTTTAAGTTTAGATGTTAATTAACGTCATTAAAAAATTCTTTTAAACTCTCTTTGTGACTTTGAGACTTTGTGGCAAAATTTATTTTTCTTATTAATTTATTTATTAAAATATAATTATTGTTTTCTAAATAAATTTACGTCTAAGATATCAATATTACAGTTAAGTTATTTCATAGTACGAAAATACCTTTTGAAAGTTCAGAACTATTAAGTCAAATTATTCCGTTTTCTAACTTTGTACTCACTCGGTTCTGACAGGCATATAACTCGTATCTGAGTCGTTTCACATACGCTCCACATACGCTCCACATACGCTTCACATACGCTTCAGATACGCTAAAAAGTCGGTTATCTCTCGATTCTAAGTCGGTTTAATCTGATTTCTAATTTAATTTAAAGTTATTTTATTAAAAGTCCGTTTATTTTATTAATTCTTGAAAACTGGCAAAATTCAATTAATGATGAGCTTTAACATATTTAATTAAATCGTTAAGAATTATCGTATTGCGACTAAATAATAAGTAAAATTTTGTAAATGAGGTAAGATAATAGAATGAATTAATAATTATCAATTTAAGAGAAAGTTAAATCATATTTATAAAAACGATTATTAAGCGTTAAATAAAAGAGTTAGGTTAATTAATTAGTATTATTGGTAGGGCTTCATTTAAGTAATTTAACTCGAGAGAATTCGGATTTTTAAGTAGTCGGAACGGCGGGATTTGAACCCGCGACCACCTGAACCCCATTCAGGTACGCTACCGGGCTGCGCCACGTTCCGATTTTATAATTTATTGTATAGTTCCTCTAATATTTTCTTTATCTCTGATAAATCTCTTCTTAATTCTTCACTGAAATTGTTTTTTCTAACTTCATTATTTTTTTCAACTTCCTTATCTGAATTAGAACTTTCCTTTAAGTGAATCTGCGAATCGAAATCTCCTGAACTCAAAATTTTTTTCGCACCCTCAACAGTGTATTTTTTATCTCTTAATAAAGTTTTTATTTTTAATATTAAATCAATATCCTTATTCGTATAAATTCTATTTCCTGCTCTATTCTTTTGTGGTTTTAATTGTTCGAACTCAGTTTCCCAATATCTCAAAATATATTGCTCAACATTAGTAAGTTTACTTACTTCACTAATCGAGTAATATAATTTTTTTATTGATAAATCTTTCATTTAGTTAAATATAAAACTAATTTGAAGTAAAAATAACTAATCAATTAAAAATTCACAAATTGTCTAACTAATTCTAAATCTTATTTTGCATTTTAATAATCAAATAAACCGCTGCTAAATAACTATTATGCTTAAAGCCAGAAATATATCCATCACAACTTGATGCAGTTATGAGATTTTGTCTATAAGAATCTCTATTAGATAAATTTGATAAATGAACTTCTACCTTAGGAATTTTAAGCAGTTCTAATGCATCTTTTATTGCAACTGAAGTATGGGCATATCCACCTGGATTTATAATCAGTCCATCGAAATTATCAGCTGCCTGAATTTTATTAATTATGCTGCCTTCATCATTGGATTGAAAGAATTCAAAATCAATTGTAGGAAATTCGTTTGATATAATATTTTGTAGTTCATCTAATGTAAAATTACCGTATAAATTTTCGTCTCTTAAATGTAATAAGTTAAGATTTGGTCCGTTGATAATAAGAATTTTCATAATTTAATCTTCAGTAAGTTCGTCTATCAGCTCTCTTGTTTTTGGATTGATATACAAATCATCAATACCTAATTCTTTCAATGCAGTTGCTAAAATCGTTGCTTTTTTTTGAGTTGGAGCAAATTTGTTGATGATTATTATTTTATTTTCTTTAACAATACAATATCCACCCTTGAAATCACCTTTTTCAAATCTTACAATTACACCCAGTTGATTGGCAATTTCTTTTAATTCATTAATAAATAATTCAAGTTCCTTTTCTTTAATTTTCAACTTTAGCCTCCTTATTAAGAGGTTTAAATACAATCAAAATAAAACAAATAAGATGTAAAAAAACACTTATAATTGGGATATTTCCTAACTTAGTGATTCTCTCTTCAAGTAGAGTTAAAAATAATTTCGAGTCACCAATACGATAAAAAGACTTAATCGCTATATCTAAATCAATTGTTGATAAATAAATTTCAAAAGGAATCAAAAGAATAACAATCAGCAAACTAATAAATAACCAACCCTTTGATTTTAATTCTTTTAACTCTAAAAATAAATAGATTATTATTGCACTAATAAAAATTAAATAACTTATCAAAGATATTGAAAATACTGGAGTTAGCTGATAAACAATGATATTAATTGTATCTTTTAAGACTTCAGGCTTTAAAGTAATCCTACCAAATTGGTCTGTATTAAAAAAATAAAAAATTAATAAAAGCTTAGAGACCTGTGAACCTAACCACAACGAACCTGATGATAAAATAATTGATTGAAAAATCTTAATTATAAAATTTTTATTCATAGACTTAATTATTTTATTATCTAAACTCTTCTTCTAAAACCTTCGCCCATTACTTCGTGTACGTTGTTGATAGTAACAAAAGCTTTGGGATCGATAGATTTAATTAATTCTATTAGTTTCACTAATTCTTTGATGGTGACAACAGTGACAACTACTTCCCTTTCAATGCCAGTATAAAGCCCTCTTGATTTTACTGCTGTAGCCCCACGTTTTAGTTGGTGAATAATTGCATTTGCTATCTCTTTATTTTTATCAGAAACTATATGAACTGAACGCGCATAATCAAAACCATCAATAATAACATCAACAATTTTACCCGATATAAATAATAAAAACAGAGCATAAAAAGTAAGTACCAATGCAGGTCTATTATCAGCTAGGTTCTTTATGTCAATTATAAATCCAGCAAAAAGTATTACAAAGAAATCTATCAAAATAATCGCCATCCCTGGTTTTATTCCGTATCTTTTATTCAAAATTGCTGCAACAATATCTGAACCTGCAGTGGTACCTTTGAACTTAAATATCAAACCCAATCCAACACCAAGAAAAGTAGCACCGAGAAGTATAAGAAACATAAAATCGTTTTTGTAGAGATCTAAAACTGTCTGGCTTTTATGTAATTGAAAACCACCAATGAGAGGTGTTTCACCACGAAAGAAATCTATGAAGAAAGCACTTGAAGTAAATCCATAAAATGTTTTTATTCCAAATTCTTTACCTAATTCTTTAATACCCCACAAATACAAAGGAATGTTTAATACCCAAATTAAGACACCAACTGGTATAGCATTACCTGATAAATAATGAATAGCCATTGAAAGACCGCTTACTCCACCTGGCACAACTTTAGCATCTACTAAAAAAACTCCTATTCCAATAGCCATCAAAATTGCGCCTAAAGTAATAAAAAAATAATCTATTATTGCTTGATATCTTGAGTTTTCGAACATATTAAATTTTTTATTTCAAATTTAACTTAAAGTGGAAGATTATTAAAACTTAAGAGTGTTAATTCTATTCGTTCTGAGAGTTAATTTCTAATGAGGGATTTAGAGCGAAGTTAATTTTATTCATAATTGGTTCCATATTTCGCTCTGCTTTTTCTTTCATAGATTTCTCTGTTTCTAATTTCTCTTTGTTCAATTCTTCAATTCTTCTGTTTACGATATTTATCTTTGAGTTATATTCTTCTGTAAGGGTTTGGATCTTTTTGTTAAATTCTTTTTTCATTATGTCAATATTATATTCTTTTTCTCTTTTAAGTTGAGCGATTTTTTTCTTCAAGTTTTGTTGGTAATTAACTTTCTCCAAGAAAATAAAAACAGAATAAAAAACAGAAATTACTACTCCGACTAAGAAACTAATTGCTGCCCATTTAACTCCACCAATAATTAAATAACTTATCAAAGAGTATGATCTATGAAGTGCTGAATTATCGATATTTAAATAATTAGATAATATTGCAAGTAGAAAGACCAGAATTGATATCACAAAGTTATAAATCATTGAATTTTGAAGAGCTTCAAGAGGATTGAATTTATTCATTGTGTCAACATTTGAAAGCAATAACTCAGTTTCTGATATTGCACTTGTAATAGATTCTTCAAAAACCTTAATTGAATCTTGCATCTTTTTTTCAGCTTGTTCTCTTGCCTTCTTTAAATCCTCTTCTATTTCAATTTTATTTTGTTGAAATTCTCTGATCCTTCTATCATAGTCACTAATTTTAGCAAATAAATCAGCATAGTATTTTTTTCTGACATTTTCTTTTAGATTATCTACAAGGTTTAGAAAAATTCTTTCTATTTCTGGAATGATTAATTTGAAGTAAACCGTATTTATATTATTGCGATCTGAGAAGATATGATTAAGAAACAGTAATTTTGAAACAAGTTGTTCATCTATATATTCAATCAAATTTATTTCATTTATAGTTTTTATTCTTAATTCAATGTTATCAAAAGTTATTTTTTTATCGAAATTATGAGAAAGTACTTTGTTAATAATTCTATAACTTGGTGCAAGGTTATTGTAATTAAAAATATTAGGTAAAGTTGGATTTTGTAAAAAGTAATAGAATTGTGGAAGGTTATCATTCTTAATGGCGTTGTTAATTTTTTCTAAATCGATTGAAAGAATTTTATTAAGAGCATCTTCAACCTCAATAGGTCTGTCTAAAATTGTGTAAATAAAAATTTTTGTAAAATATGCATTTAATCCTTTGGGATTTACTTTTAATGCGGCATTAAGTTTTTCTTCAGCTTCAGGATAAATTTCCAAATTCCAATAAACATAAGATTTATAAAGATTTATAAAATAAGAGAAAATATTTTTACTTGGCTTTGAAGGATCTAAGTAAACAAGCATATTCTCGGCTTCAATTAACTCCTTTAGTGCTAGTTGGTAGTTAATTGAATTCTTTTTATACATAAAAACTAATGCCTTGAATAAAGGTATAAGTATATGATTTATACCAAAAAAGGATTTTGTAAGTCCAATAAAAAGTTTGAAATTGTTTTCAACTTTATTTTTATCCTCTTCAAGAAATATCTTAGCAAAATGTTTTTTTAATTCAATGTGCTTAAATCTAAAAAGCGAGAGTTT
The DNA here is from genome assembly GCA_025056745.1 of Ignavibacterium sp. Lineage (GTDB taxonomy): Bacteria > Bacteroidota > Ignavibacteria > Ignavibacteriales > Ignavibacteriaceae > Ignavibacterium. The sequence continues at coordinate 12,612 of JANWVQ010000064.1, read as the reverse complement.
TTCCTTGAATTCATTTTCGAAAGCAATAATATATGGATTGTCCCAAACCCAAAGTAAGGGAGTATCTTTCTCATAAACAAACGGCTCTGAGTTATACGGCACATCTGAGTTAGAAAAATATTGCTTCATTTCGATAACCTTTTCAGCGGGACTTTTATTTCCGCCAATTAAAGATTCGAAATAAAGCTTTTTAATGCGTAAAAATTCAGTTTTCTCAAGCTCAGCAGCCGATGAAGCGTTTAATAATATGTCATCTTCACCGATCAAATTCTACACTTTTTTTCTTAATTATCGAATTTTTTTAATCTTTGTTAAGAATTTTTAAGATCTTTGATGATGATTTACCATCACTTTTTTAATTTTGACTTGTTTATTATCAATTTAAAGATTAAAAGTGTTTTTAAGTTTTTTCATTTTCAAAAAGTTTATTAAATCCAACCGCCAATCTAAGTTCCTTAACTTAATTTCCACAATTTCTATTCTTGGAATCTGCCTCGGTGTTGCAACTTTGATAATAGCCTTAAGCATTGTTTCTGGTTTTGAAAAAAGGCTGAATGAAAAAATTATGGATATGGATTCTCATATAAAAATTTTTACAATAGAATTCGATAAATATTTCAATATCAAATTAACTAACTCTTTACTTGAGAAAAACCAAGATTTAATTGTATATACATCCCCTTACTTAAGTGGGATTGTAATATTGTCAAAAAGAAATAATTCTGATGGTTTAATGCTAAAAGGAATTATGGATAAATCATTCTTAAAAAATCTTGAGTCTAATTTAATTAATGGAAAGGTCGATTTCACAAAGAGAAATAATCTTATAATTGGAAAATCTTTTGCGAACAAATTGTCGTTAAAAGTTGGTGACCAAATTCCATTATTTTCAATTAGTAAATTCTCTAAATATGATTTCCCAAAAATAGAATTATTCAAAGTGGTTGGTGTTTATGAGAGTGGATTGGCAAAATATGATGATTTTATTGCTTTTACAGATTTATCTTCTGCACAAGAATTCTTAATTGAAAAAAATGACTTAATTAATGGAATTGATATAAAATTAAAAAATTTAGATAACGTTTTTGATTTAACTAAAGATATTAGACAAAAACTAAAGTTTCCCCTTTATGCTCAAAATATTTTCGAAATGCATAGAAGTATTTTCACTTGGATAGAATTACAGAAAAAACCAATTCCAATAGTTTTAAGTCTGATAATCCTTGTAGCTGTTTTTAATATAATAAGCACACTTTTTTTGATGGTCATTGAGAGAACTTCTTCAATTGGAATTCTGAAGTCGCTTGGATTAAAGAGAAAACAAATTTTGGGAATTTTTTTATTTCAAGGAATTCAAATTGCTACAATTGGTATTTTCTTTGGAAATTTATTGGCAATCTTGTTAATATTTATCCAATCTGAATTTAATATAATTAAAGTTCCAGCGAATATTTATATGGTTACAAATGTTCCTTTTGATTTATCAATTGAGATTTTTTTAATTGTGTCAACAATTACTTTAATCTTAGCTTTATTAGCTTCATTTATACCAAGTATTGTTTCGACAAAAATAAACCCAATAAAAGCAATTAAGTTTCAATGAAATTAGAAAGATTCATTGCAAAAAGATATTTCATCTCAAAGCATAAGTTGAATTTTATTACTATTATTTCAATTATATCTACTCTTGGAATCACAATTGGAGTAGCATCTTTAATTGTTGTACTTTCAGTATTTAACGGTTTCGGTAATCTTGTTGAAGAATTACTGACAAGCTTAGATCCTGATATGCGGATAGAAATAATTAATGATGAAAAAATTAATCTGTCAACTTTTGAAGAGTATGTTCTGAATAATGATAAAATAAAATCATTTTCTCCATATTTGATTTCAAGGTCTTTATTTGAAAGTAAATATTCTCAAATAGTCGCTGAAGTTAAAGGAATAGAACTAAATAAAATCTTTTCCATATATGATTCAAATAAAGTTAATTTTAATATAACTGAATACGACAAATCAAACTTACCGAAAATTTACATTGGACTAATTTTAGCTAACGAACTTCAAGTAGATTTAAATGACACAATAACAATTTATGCTCCGACTTCACTAAACAGTTTTTTATCTGGGTTCAGTCCAATAAAGAAAGGAATATTTATAGTAAAAGGAATCTTCTATTCACAAAATAATCAATATGATAGGTCACTTGCATTGATAGATATTATAGACTCATTTTCACTTTTCGGCTCAGGCAAAAACATAAAAGGATATGAAATATCATTAAAGAATCAAGAAGATTTTAATGATGTAAAATATTTTTTTGATGAAAAATTCTCTGATAACATTGAGATATTAAGCAAGTATGAAATACATAAAGAATTATTCTCTGTTATGAAGATTGAACGTTGGGTTGCTTATTTGCTTTTATCTTTGATAATAGCAGTAGCCTCATTCAACATTTTAAGTTCTCTATCAATGACTGTATTGGAAAAAAAGAGAGACATTTCAATTATGAAAGCATTTGGAATTTCAGAAAGGTCTTTGTTAAAAATTTTTCTCAACGAAGGTGCAATAATAGGAATAATTGGAACCATAATTGGGACGTTTTTAGGATTATTTATTTGTTGGTTACAATTAGAATTTAAAGTTTATCCATTAGACCCCACACAATATAAGATTGATAGTTTACCACTTAAAATTCAGATTTCTGATTTTTTCATAGTTGCTTTTGCTTCAATGTCATTATCCATATTGGCAGCTTCCTTCCCTGCAATGAGAGCTGCAAAAACAAATTTAATTGAAGGGATTAAATGGGAATAATTTTATGAACATAATTCTTGAAGCTAAGAGTATTTACAAATCTTATAAAAACAATTCAAATAATATTTTAACGGTTCTTAAAGATGTAAGTTTAACTATAAATAAAAATGAAATAACTGTAATAGTTGGAGCATCTGGTTCGGGTAAGTCTACTTTACTCCATATTTTGAGTGGTCTAGATGAACCTGATTCTGGAGAGGTTTTATTTTTGGGTAATAACATTCACAAACTAAACAATGAGCAGTTATCAATCTTCAGAAATAAAAATATTGGTTTTGTTTTTCAATTTCATCATTTATTACCAGAATTCACTGCAATTGAAAATGTCGCAATCCCATATATGGTTGATGGAAAAAGTCTGAAATCTGCGTTGTTAAAAGCTGAAGAAATAATGACTTTAGTCGGATTATCTGAAAGATTACATCACAAACCAGCAGAACTATCTGGTGGTGAGCAACAAAGGGTTGCTATAGCAAGAGCCTTGATTAATAATCCATCAATTATTTTTGCAGATGAACCGACAGGAAATTTAGATTCAGTTAATGGTGAATCTATTCATCAATTATTTTTGAAATTAAAAAATGAAATGAATATGACATTTGTTATTGTTACTCATAATTCAGATTTGATAAAACTTGCTGACACTATTTTTGAAATTAAAGATGGAATTGTTCAAAAGAAGATTTAAAACTAGTTATACTTAAATTTTAATTCATTAATTGTTAATTCTTAATTCTACTTTTTACTCTACTTTAACTAAAAGTTTAATTTCATCCTAAATAATCCGTAGAAAATTCTTTCGGTGAAATTATTTGTCAATCTTTTTGCTACTTCTGATTTTAGGGATAACTCTAAAATGATTTCGTTTAATGGTTCATAAATAAGTCCAATCGAAGAAATAGTATAGTTCCATCTATCACCATCTAAAAACAGAGCAGTTTTATTTGGCATAAAATCAGGATGACTTAAAAAAACATCTCCACCAACATTTTTTACAAGATTTCCATTGGAATCAAAGACATTTTTACCTTTTCTTACAAATGAAATATCACTCCAGAATCTTAATCTTTCGTTAAAATTATATGTCAACTTCAAGTATATTTCATCCGCGTTAGGTCCCATCCAATGTCCGAGATTACGTCCAAAGGAAGTATATGTGTTTTTAGGATTGATGTGAGTATAAACATAAGGACGAATTTTTGTGTATTCACATATAAATGAAAAATCTGGAATACCAAATGGTTGATACCAAAAAGCACCAATTTGGTATGCAGTCTTATTTGTATATCTATCAAAATCTTGAAGATTGCTCAAAATGTTTTCATCAAGAAAAAATGTTCCTTGAAATTCAAGATTATCTATTGGATTTGACTTAAAATCTAAAAATAGGTTGCCATTATCTCTATCTTGAATTTCCATTTCGATAAACTTGTAAAAATTTATTGGCGATAAATATCCAATTTCTATTCCTCTACCTGAATAAATCATTGACTCACCAATTCCAAATTCGAAGTTTTTGAATTTTAATTTAAACTTATTTATTGCGACATACTTTGTGTATCTATCTTCCCTTTTTGGTAAAAACTCACCAACTGTCGAGGCGTGAATTGATGTAATATTGAATACCCCATAATCAAAATTGAAATTAATAAAATCTAATGTCGGATTATTTCCACTAATTATTAATTTATTTCCATAACCATAACCAAATGTAATATCTTCACGACCAAGTTGGATAGATAGGTTCATTTCAGGATAAGGCTCAATATTTAGTCTTAAATAACCATAGGTAAATCCATAGTTTCCAATGTTTTCAATATTTTCAACCCACTTAAAATTACTTAGTAATCTGGGTTCAATTTTTTCAGCCAAAGAAGAATTGCCACTAACTCCACCTTTAATTACAGTTAAATTATAACCAAGTTTATCTATGATAGTTCCTCTCAAACGAAAACCAATATCAAATAAATTTGAATTCTTAAAAGGTTTTGGAGAAAATTGATGTCCGTGATAAAAATTCCCTAATCCTTCCCAAAAAAGTGTATTTTCTTTTTCAACAAATAAGTAGAGATATTTTCTCTTGTCTGTAAAAACGTTTTTAAAATTATCAAAAAAATTTTTTTCGGATGAAAAAAGCTGATTAGATGAATTGTTATTAATATAATCATCAAGCTCGAATTGAAATTTCTTTAACAGTCCATATTCAGTTTCATTTAACAGGTCTGATTTTTTTTCAATTTCTTTTAATAGTTCAAGAATTTTATTCCTTGATAATATTAGATAATCGTCTCTTAAATCATCTATTAATCTTTTTACTCTCATTTCTTTTAGAAAAGAATAAACTCTGTGATCAATTTGCAGATTATCCTCTTGGGCATTTGAGTTAAACGAAATGAAAATAAAAATTATAATCGCTATAAATTTTTTATTCATAAGGATTTTGAAAATTTTATAATCAATAAGAAAACAATATTTTTGCTTCAAAAAATAATAAAAATCTATGCGACCAATTTACTTGTTTGTTGAAAAGAATAATATTACAAGAAAAATTATGTTAGATATGGCTTATTTGTCTGCCAAAAAGAAAATAAGATTACCTAAATATCTTTTTGAAGATGGACTTTATTTTCTCTATCCTGAATCTAATGATCATTCGAAGATTAATAAATATTTTTTAACAAAAGATAGAATAATTAAAGAGGATGAGAATTTTTATTACTTCAAGTTTCCATTTTCAATAAAAGAAGTTTCTGAAGTTTCTAATTAAAAATTATTGGAATTCATTTAGTATTATTAAAAAGAGAAAAAAGTACTCAGTTATTAAATTAGTTTAATATCTTCAAGAAATGGGAGTTTTGCTCTAACTTCGTTTAAGAACACTTTATGTAGTTCAACTATTAAAATTTTTTCTTCATTTACACAATAAGTTATTTCATTTCCCATTGGATCAAAAACAGAGCTATAACCATTGTAATTCAATTTTACGTCACGCCCTACTCTATTTACTCCAGCCACATAACATTGATTTTCAATTGCTCTTGCTCTTAAAAGAATTCGCCAATGTTCAATTCTTGTATCAGGCCAGTTTGCAATATTAACAATCAGATGCACTTTCTTTTTTGCATACTTTCTATAAAGTTCTGGAAATCTTAAATCGTAACAAATTGAAAGGCCAATATTGAAATTTTTAACTTTTGTTATTGCCGGCTTTTTACCAGCACTAAAAAATTTATTCTCATTAGCATACGAGAAAGGATGAATTTTTCTATAAAGTTTTACTAACTGCCCTTTTTTGTTTATATGTATCAGAGAATTGTAAGGTTTTTGTTTTGATTTTTCAATTATTCCAACTAAAACATCAATAGATTTTTGCAAAGCTAATTCTGAAAAAAATTGAAAAGTTTCCCCTTGCACAGATTCAGCCAAATCCATTGCTCTCATTGAAAAACCAGTTAGAGTCATTTCTGGGAGTATTAATAAATCAAAAGTTTCATTATTTGAGTTAATAATATTCAGAATCTTATTTTTGTTTTCGTTTTTATTTTCCCAAATAGGATCGTATTGTAATAGTGCAATTTTCATTTTCTCACTCACAAAATATTCAAATGGAAAAATTTTTTGTTTAATCAATACTCGAAACTTAGTTATTTTCGCAACATTAAAAAACCATCAATAAATGAGCGATTTTCAATTTAGTTTTGATTTATTCGATAATTTCCCTGATATTTATCTCATTATAGATGAGAATGGAAAAATTTTAAGAGCTAATAAATCAGCTCAAGAAAAGCTTTCAAATGAGCTTAAAACAGAGAATAATTTCTTTGATATTATTGAGTTATGTGATAGAAATTCTTCAGAGAAAATTTTTAATGAAACTAAAACAAATCAAATATCAAATTCTTTCAATACAAGATTGTTTATTAATAGAAATTTTTTGGATTACAACATAACATTTATACCATTCTTAAACAGCAGTAAAGAAATGTATATTGTTGTTGCCCGTGATATAACAGAAGAGAAACAAAAAGAGATTGAGTTAACAAGATTTTTCAATGTTGCTGAAAATAGTGTAAATCCAATTCAAATCACAGATTTGAATGGCAGAATGATATATGTAAATAGAGCTTTTGTAAATGCATCAGGTTATTCAAAGGAAGAGTTAATTGGAAAAAACCCAAGAATTTTTGGAAGTGGTAAATTACCATCATCATTTTGGGATAAGATGTGGGCAACAATTTCAAGTGGTAAGGTTTGGGTCGGTGAAGTTGAAAATAGGAAAAAGAATGGAGAACCATTTTTTACACAACTGCTTATCTCCCCTATCATTGACAAAGATGGAAATGTTACAGGTTACTTTGCAATTCACAGAGATTTAACTGAAAAAAGAACTTTTGAAAGGCAACTGATACATTCACAGAAAATGGAAAGTATCGGAACTTTGGCTGCTGGAATAGCACACGAGGTTGGTAATCCTTTAGCTTCAATTTCCGCTTTAGTTCAAGTTGCTTTACGATCTACAAAAGAACCTTTGGTAATTGAAAAACTTGGCTTAGTAAAAAATCAAATTACAAGAATCTCAAAAATCATTCGGGATTTGGTTGACTTTTCAAGACCTTCTAATTATGAATTAAAATATACTGATGTTAATCAGGTTCTTTCGGAAGCGATTGAAATAACTAAAGTTGGTACAAAAGCAAAAGACATAAAATTTGAGGTAGAATTAAGTAATATGTTACCTCATCTTCCTTTAATAGCAGATCAAATTCAACAAGTATTTTTGAATATTCTTCTAAACGCTGTTGATGCTATTTCGGAGAAAAAAGTTAAGAACAATGAAAAGATCTCTATCAAATCAGAAGTTGAAAATGATTTTGTAGTAATCACATTTAAGGATACTGGCACAGGAATTTCAGAAGAGAATATCAATAAAATTTTTGAACCTTTTTTTACCACTAAAAAAGAAGGAAAAGGAACTGGATTAGGTTTATGGGTTAGTTATGGAATAGTCAAAAGTTTTCAAGGTGATATTAAGGTCTCAAGTAAAGTTGGAGAAGGCACAACTTTTATTGTAAAATTACCTATTAACAATCAATAAGGTGAATATGAATCAAAAAATTCTAGTTGTTGATGATGAAGAAATAATAAGAGACAATTTATCTTTTGTATTAGAATCAGAAGGCTTTCAAGTTGAGAAAGCTGAAAATGGTCTTGTTGCTTATAATAAAGTTAAAGAAAAGCATTTTGATTTGATCATTACGGATATTGAAATGCCTGGAATGAAAGGCACAGAGCTTTTAGAAAAAGTAAAATCATTAGATCCACAAACTGCAGTCATAATAATAACAGCATACGGTTCACTTGAAACAGCAATCTCTGCTCTTCGTAATGGTGCAAGTGATTACATCCTAAAACCAATAGAATTTGATGAACTAATTATCAAAGCAAAAAGACTTTTTGAAATAAAGGATTTAATTTTAGAGAATAAAATACTTCGTGAAGAAATTCATCGTCAATATGATTTTGAGAATATTGTCGGAAAAAGTGCTGCTATAAAAAATGTTTTTGAGATGATAAAAGCAGTGGCTGATACAGACTCTACAGTTTTGATCAGTGGAAAAAGCGGTACGGGAAAAGAATTAGTTGCACGTGCAATACACTACAATAGCAGAAGAAGAAACAAAAGATTTGTTGCTGTTAATTGCGGTGCTATCTCTGAAAACTTAATTGAAAGTGAATTGTTTGGACATAAAAAAGGTGCTTTCACTGGAGCTATTTCTGACAAAGAAGGTTTTATAAAAGCTGCAGAGGGTGGGACTTTATTTTTAGATGAAATAAGTGAAATGCCACCGCAACTTCAAGTAAAATTACTTAGAGCAATTCAAGAGAAAGAATATACTCCAGTCGGCACCACAGTTTCTTTGCCTGCAAATGTAAGATTTATTGCCACAACAAACCGTAATTTAGAAGAAGAAGTAAAAGCTGGTCGATTCAGAGAAGATTTGTACTATAGAATAAATGTTGTTGAAATTCGACTTCCGTCATTAAAAGAAAGAGAAGAAGATATTCCATTATTAGCAAATCATTTTCTCGACTTATATAGAAAAAAATTAAATAAAAATATTAAAGGTATTGACAATGAGGTAATGCGAGCATTATTAAATCACGAATGGAAAGGTGAAGTAAGAGAACTTGAGAATATTATAGAAAGAGCTGTCATTTTTGCTAAAGGTGAATACATAACATTGGAAGACTTACCGCAATCAATTGTACCTTCAAAAAGCTTATTCAATTTTTCTTATTCAGGCTCGCTCGAAGAAAGTGTAAAAAGATTTGAAAAAGATTATATAATGAGAGCTTTGCAACAAAATGAATTCAATAAAGAAAAAACAGCTGAAGAACTAAAGGTTGGCCTTTCAACTTTATATAGAAAATTAAAAGAGTTAGATATTCAGATCTAAAAAGGAATTTTTTAATATCTAACTCTTTAACTTAATTTAACATTAAGAGAGAATTAGTGAAAAATTTAATTAGTAAGATTCAAATTTGAATGTCAAAAAATTTATTTTATAATATCTTCAAATAGATTTGTCACTAGTGTTTCTAAAAACTAATCCAACCCACTCGTTCTCAATTAACTTATCAATCATTTCAAACCCTGATGAATTATAAGTTTCAAAAATAGCATTTATATCATCTTCAAGTATTCCGGAAAGGATTACAATACCTCTTTCTCTAATATGATTTTTAATATGATTTACCAGTTCAATTAAAACATTTCTTTGAATATTAGCAATTATTAGATCAAAATTTATCTCTTCTAAATCTTTGAGTTCACAAATTCTAACATCTACTTTAGATTCAACGTTGTTGATTAGAATATTTTCTTTTCCATTTTCATAAGCCCACTCATCAATATCAATAGCAATTACACTTTTAGCCCCAAGTTTAGATGCGGCAATAGATAAAATTCCCGTCCCTGACCCAACATCTAAAACCTTATCATTTTCTTTAATGTATTTCTCTATCAATTTAATACATATTTTTGTTGTAGGATGTTCACCAGTTCCAAAGGACATCTTCGGGTCGATAATTATAACTATTTCATTTTCTTTTGATTTATATTCTTTGAAAGATGGTTTTATGATTATTCTATCAGAAACTTTAATTACTTCTCTGCTATTTTCCCACTCTTGATTCCAATTTCTTTCCAATAATGTATTCTCTTGAATTTCAAAAGTTCTTAATAAATTATTTTCAACCAGATTATTAAGTTCATTCTCTAAATCACTTTTAGTTAATTCAAGGTTATATGAAAATATTTTTATACAATTAACTTCTTCTGAGATTCCTGATATGTCAAATTTCCAAAGCGCCGAACTAAGAATTTCGGGTATAAAAGGTTCAGAAGTTATTAGAAATTCTTTAAAGTATTTTACCATAATTCTTACTTATTAAGATATATAATTTTACAAATTTCATCTTGAATATCTCTATAACGTTTAGCCGACCCAACAAAATTCTGAATGAATATTGAAAATGAGATTAAATCACCTGATTTATTTTTTATATAACCACTTAAACAACTGACTCCAGATAAAGTACCAGTTTTTGCGAATACATTAAAGAATGTTTCATCTTCCTTCATTCTATTCTTTAATGTTCCATCTACACCACTAATTGGAAGTGAATTCAGAAAGGTTGTAAAATTTTCATCTGATTGATTATGCATAAAATTCAAGAGTTTAATAATTAACTCCACAGATAATAAGTTATAATGAGAAACACCTGAACCATCAACAATTCTATAATTCTTTGGTTTTATTCTCAAAGAGTCAATTAACATTTCAAGAACATTAATACCATTTTCAAAAGTTGCTGGCTTACCGAAGTATTTTTCTCCCAAAACAAGTAGAAGCATCTCAGCACTTAAATTATCGCTGTTTTTATTAACATCTAATAAAACTTCATTTAGATCTCTTTCAAGACAGTATAATGTATCCAATGCGTTCTGAGATTGATTTACTAATCTTGTTTCCCCAGAGATTTTAATACCGTTTGAGTCAAGGACTTCTCTGAAAACGGTAAGAAAATACATTTCTGGATTTACAATGTTAATTGAAAATGATGCTGACTTATTGGAAATATTTTTAATAATGATTTCATTTTTATTTTCCAACCAATTTCTGTCAACAATAAATTTATCTTCATCAAACTGATGAATAATCTTTACAAAATTAGTTTTTGGATCAATGGATAATTTACCATTTGTTATGTTTACTGTGATACAATTTTTATTAAGATTCAATGCAGCGAGCCGAGGTGCATCTGATGATGGGTCATCATCCCACATCCAACCTTTTCCCCAATAGATATTATCCTTAAAAGAAACATCACCAATCAAATTTCCTTTAATATAAGAGATACCTTTTGATTTAATATTTTCTAAAATTGGATAGAAATCATTTGTTTGAAATTGAGGATCACATCCACCATAAAAAATTAGATCGCCGTAGAGAGTATCATTTAAGATATTTCCATTCGTTAGTAAGTAAGTTTTGAATTTAAAATTATTTCCTAAAAAAACTATTGCAGCAGCGCTTGTAAGAAGTTTCATATTTGATGCAGGATGTAAAAGAAGTTTTTCATTTTTCTTAAATATTGTTTTACCTTTTGAAAGGTTATCAACCTGAATAGCAATAAGAGTTGTATCAAAAATATTTTTATTCAGATATTTTTCTAGTTCTTTCTTAATACTTTGAGGCAGTGCTATTGAATTAAAGTAAATAAAAACTACTAAAATTATTTTTAACATAATAAATTCTTCAATTAATATTACAAAGTTAAATTAATTGATAATTCTTATTTGTATTTTTGCTTAGTAAAAATTAATAATCGGGGCGTAGCTCAGCCCGGTTAGAGCGCCTGGTTCGGGACCAGGAGGTCGGAGGTTCAAATCCTCTCGCCCCGACTAAAATTTCTTTATTAAATCAAAACTTTTGATTTTATTTATATTATTTATTTTTTGACAAAAATAAATTATTTCAATATTCTTCTTCGATTAAATTGATATAAAAATTTTTTTCGAATCAAATCAGAAGGTTAATTATGGCTCAAAATCATTCTTTTGATATAGTTTCAATCGTTGACTTACAGGAAGTAGATAATGCAGTTAATCAAGCTCTGAAAGAAATAAATCAGCGATATGATTTGAAAGACTCAAATACCACAATTGAGTTAAATAAGAAAGAAAAAACATTGACAATCGTTACTAAAGATGAATATTCAAGAAAACAGAGTATTGATATATTACAATCAAAATTTATTAGAAGAGGTCTCTCAATAAAAGCATTAAAGTATAAAGATCCAGAGCCTGCCGCTCAAGGTAGATTGAAACAAATAATTGAACTTCAATCTGGAATCTCAAAAGAGAATGCTAAATTGATAGTAAAAATGATTAAAGATTCTAAATTAAAAGTGAATGCTCAAATTCAAGATGAACAAGTTAGAGTTTCGGGACCTAAAATTGATGACCTTCAAGCTGTAATAAAAATGATAAAAGAGGCAGATTTATATTTTCCAACTCAATTTGTGAACTTGAAATAGAAACTCAAACGATAAGAGACTTTAGATAAATAAGGCTGTCTAAGGAAAGTTCTTTAATAGTTATCTCTCAGACAGCCTATGAATAGAGATTATTTAACGACAATCATTTTCTTAATTTGACTAAATTGAGGAGTTTCCATTTTGTAATAATAAACCCCACTAGTCAATTCACTTGCATCAAAGTCAATT
>JANWVQ010000060.1 GCA_025056745.1 Ignavibacterium sp. | reverse complement strand
ATTTAGAGGATATAAATTCAAAGTAAGTGAATTTTCTTTGATAGTTGTAAATAATAAGATTTCCAACCTGAGCAATTTATCTGGTGATATTGAAATTCCATTTATAAATCAAAATGCAAAATTTGATTTGGAAATTACATTAAACGGAATTTCAAATGGCGTGGTGGATGTCTCTGAAATTGACGACCAATGGATTAACTTATTTACTGATTCTGAAGATGGAACTAGACTAAACGTTAAAGTTCAAGGAATTGCTTACAGTGCTAATGATAATATTTTTAGTTTAAATGGAATTTTTGATTATGAAAATCAGCCAAATATAGGTATAGCTACAAGTGAGATAAACATCACCAATATTAAAATTGACAGCACCGGCAATGTTATAATATTTGGTGCAGATAATTCTGGTGTGAAAGTATTAGAAAATGCGAGAGATGGTACTTTTAATGGATTCTCCATCACTATTGATAAGTTTAAGATACAAAAACTGGATAGATACATTGTTGGTATCAGCGGAAATATTGTAATGACAGATGATTTATCTAATGATGGCGGAACTCCATTTAATGCAGAGGTTGATATACCAATTGAAGAAGGTGGTAAGGACGCTATATTTGAAAATAATCTATTAAAGAAAGCAAGAGTTAACGAAATACCTCTAAAATTCAAAAACAACACCTCCAACTTTAAAGCTGAAGTAAAATGGTTTAACAATGATCCTGTTTATGGTAAAGGATTTTTAGCTCAGTTAAAAATTAAAATGAATAAGCCATCTTATTTTGAAGCAGAAAGTAAAATTATGATTGGCAAAACAGATAATGGGAATGGTTTTGCTTATTGGTTTGTTGAAGCTGGTGTTGATTTCAATCCTGGAATTCCAACTACATTTATGGACATTGCTATTAATGGTTTCACCGGAAGAGTTTATTCAAAAATGAAACATTCGGGGAAAGGAATTACTTCCTCTGATTATGTCCCTGATAAAAATAATAAATTTGGTGTTTATGCTAAGCTTCCAATCTCATCAGCTTCAGATGGAGGGAAAAAATTCTGGGGTTACACAGACTTGGAGATAATGGCTGATGAAGGCTTAACAGTAGTGCTTCACGGTGAATTAAATGTATTTTCAAGTGGCTATAAAAAGAAAGATGGCAAAATAAAAGGAGATGCAACAATAACCGTTAGCACAGAACCAATATTTTTCAAAACAGATGTTAACGTCTCTGCTAATTTATGGAATGCTTTATGTGGAGATGCTAAACTTAATGTTTACATTGATGATAAAACCTGGCACGTTAAATTTGGTTCAAAAGAAAAGCCTAATACTATGAAAGTTATGTGTAGAGACCTTTTGACTTATAAAAACTATCTTGAAATTTATCCACAATTTACTACATTGGGCATTATGTATGGATTTGATACTGGCGAACAAAGATGGGGTGAAGTTTTTGGTTGTTGGGGAAGAGCTTGGGGTAATGTTGATTTTGTAGGAAAAATGACTTATGAAAACTTCAATGTTCAAGCAAACGCAAGTCTTTCAGCGCAAGCAAACATTGGTGTATTTGTTAATCTTTCTGTTTGGTCTGGAAATGTTACTTTACTTGAAGGGCAAGTTAATGCAAATTTAAATGCAACTTTCCCAGATCCAATGTGTATGGCAGGTTCAGTGTATGCTGAAATTTGCTTTGATCCTTGTCCAGTAATTAGTTGTGATATATGTGCCTCTGCAACCTTTAAAATGCGTTACAAAAACGGTGAATTTGATTTAAGTAATAGTTGTATGAACTAATATCGGAGTGATTATTATGAAAAACCTTTTAATAACAACTATAATAATCTTAGGTTTAGAAAATATTTTCAGCCAGCCACTAAGTGTAGTGGCTGGTATTGACAAAGATAATTTTGTCACAATTAAATGGTTCTCAAATCATCAATTCAACGTTGAGGGAGTAAATATTTATAAAAGAGAAGTTGGTGCAAATGAATGGATTAAACTTAACCAAACTCCAATTAAAAGATCAAATGACATTTCAAACTCCACAAGAGATACGACATTACTTTTTTATAATGCTCTCACATACAACAAACCTAAAGATCCTGAAGATGAAGGCACTTGGAGAATAGCAATAATTACAACTGGAATATTAGACCCTAAATTTGCTGAGTTTTATGGAATGCAATACGTTGATAAAGAAATTGAATCTGGCAAAACTTATGAGTACAAAATTGTTCGAGTTGAAAATGGTCAGGAAAAAGAAGGTTCAATTTCTAATCAAGTTAAAATAGAACAGTATAAACAACCCCAACCACCAACTGGTTTGATTACAAGAGAAGATGAAAATTCTGTAAAGTTTCTTTGGACTCACGATAAGAAAAAATTCTTTGCTTATAATCTTTACAGATCAGATTCTAAACAGGGTAAAAAAGTTAAAATCAACAAACATCCCATAATGGTTTTTGAATTCAAAGATGAAGCTGGTAAATCTAAAAGAGCTGAACAATTTTTTATAGATACTAATTTAGTTTCAGGAAAAACATATTATTATGAATTAACAGGTTTTGACTACTTAGGAAGAGAAAGCCTACCTTCAGAAGAAATCGCAGCCACAACAAAAGATAAAACTCCACCCGCAGAAGCTTTTGATGTTAAAGTTTCTGTAAAATCTGATTCAGTAATATTATCCTGGAAAGTCCAAAAAGAAAAAGATTTAAAAGAAATCAATATCTATCGAGGAAAACAGTTTGATGGTGAATTTATAAAAATTAATAAATCACCTCTTAAAATAAATGTTGAAAAATATGTGGATGTCCTTGACAAATATGAACCAGCATACTTCTATTCAATCGAGACAGTTGATCTTTCAGGAAATTCAACAAGAACATTTCCTACTGCTGTAGTAATAACTGATAGTAAACCACCAGCACAACCAAAGGATTTAGAAGCTGTTGGTGAGGTTGGTAGAGTTGTTCTTAAATGGAAAAATAACACTGAATCGGATTTACTTGGATATTTTGTCTGGCGCTCTATGTCTGGAAAAGAAGACGACTTTTTGTTGTTAAATCCTGACCCTACTCCAAATAATACTTATATCGACTCGTTGAATAAAGAGATTAACAATATAATCACTTATCGTATTAAAGCTGTAGATACGAACTATAATGAAAGTCCTTATTCAAAAACCGTTAATGTTAGAATGATTGATGTAACTCCACCAGATAAACCAATTTTATTGAAAGTTTCCAATCAAGATTTAAAGGTAAAACTTGAATGGTTAAGAAATTATGAGCCCAATCTTGCTGGTTATGATGTATTTTATGCTGAGATAAACAGTGATAGTGTCTTTAATAAAGCAAATAGAGAGTTTATCAAAACTACATCTTATGAATTTGACTTGGCATCTTCAGGAGATTATAAATTTTATATTGTAGCGATAGACTCTTCGGGAAACATATCTGAAAATTCAGATACGTTAGAATGTTCAATATTCTATCAAGTTCCTCTGAATAAAAATGTTAGTCTGTCAGGTTTCTTTGATCCGGAGAGAAAAGTTAGTTCGTTAAGATGGAATAAAATTGATTTAGCATCAGGATTTGTTGTTTATAAAAGAGATAAAAACGAAGATTTGAGTGCTCCAATTAGTAATTTCATAACTGAAAATCAATTCGAAGATCCTCAAGGAGAGAAGGATAGATATTATTATTTTATAAGAATATATGATAACGATGGAAATTCTTATGATTCAGATGAAATAATTCCATAAAAATTTACTAAGTCATTATAATTTTAGGAGGTCAATGCCACAAAGAAAAAAGACTAAATCCCTTTGTGGCATTTTTTATTTTATCTTTATCAAAATTTTTAACTAATAAAATCAAAATTTCTAAATTACTTCTAATTAATTCAATAAAACTTCATTATTTGATCATAGATAGTATTTAATTAATTGCTGAAAAAATTGCTGTTCTATATCTTTCAAATAAAAATAAAAAGAATTATTTATGGAATTACAATTATTCTTTCAATCTTGGTTGCCTTTCATTTATCTCTACGGGATTGGTGGCATATTCTTTTTCTCTGGAATGTATATAATTCATAAAAGTGGTGCATTGAATATTAAAAAAAGAAACCACAAGTTCTGGGTAAAAGTTTTGTATGGTGGTTATTTCTTTTTTATGTTTCTCCACGCTTTTTTAATTATTTCGGCGCTTTATTTATAAAATTAGAAAGTAGTTAATTATGAATTTAATATATAATTCTTGGATTCCATTTATTTATCTCTACGGTGTAGGAGGTATATTCTTTATCTCAGGGTTAATTATAGTAAAAAAAGCCGGTGCCTATAACCCTCAAAACAAAAGACATAGATACTGGTGGAGAATAACGATCATTGGGTTTTTCTACTTTATGTTAATTCACGCACTATTAATTTTATCAGCTTTTTATCTATAACAAAACGGATTTTCAAATTATGGAAACTCATCATAGTCTTGGAACTGCCAGCGATTGGATAGTAATGTTAGTCTATTTCATTGTTATTCTGGCTTTTGGAGCTTATTTCAGCAAATATAATCGAACAACTACTGACTTTTTCTTTGGAGGAAGAAGATTTTCTTGGTGGCTAATAGCAATGAGTATTGTTGCAACAGGGGTTGGTAGTCATAGTTTTATTAAATATTCAGCAAAAGGTTTTGAGGCTGGTTTTTCTTCTACAATGACTTATATGAATGATTGGTTCTTTGTACCTTTCTTCATTTTTGGCTGGCTACCTATTATAGTTTATACTAAAATCAGATCTATCCCTGAATATTTTGAAAGACGATTTTCTCCATTAACACGATTCTTTGCAACATTCTTACTTCTACTTTATATGGTTGGATATGTTGGAATTGGTTTTTTAACAATGGGTAAAGCTTTATTACCATTACTACCACCTGAATTTAATTTATTTGGTTACACGATTGAAATTGACTTGATGAGATTAGTAATTGTAATTGCATTAGTTATTGGAATTTATATTACTTATGGTGGTCAAACAGCTGTCATATTTACAGATCTCGTGCAAGGCTTTGTATTGATTTTCACAGGTATTCTAATATTTGTTCTTGGTGTAGATTATATAGGTGGATTTGGTGTTTTTTGGAATCTCTTACCAACCGAATGGAAACTTCCATTTGCCCATTTTAACGATCCACCAGGTTTTAATTTTGTTGGAATATTTTGGCAAGATGGAGTGGCTGGCTCTGTTGGCTTTTTATTTATGAATATGGGCTTAGTGATGAGATTTATGGCTTGTAAAAGTGTAGATGAAGGTCGAAAAGCTGCTGCTTTTAATATTCTTTTTATGCTCCCAATTTCAGCAATCGTCGTAGGAAATGCAGGATGGATTGGTAAAGCTATTTCTGTTGCAAATCCTCAACTTGTTCCACCAAACACAAATCCTGACGCAATTTTCGTAGTTGTAGCGAATATTATCTCGCATCCAGGCGTGTTTGGTTTCATTATGGCTGCTTTAACCGCAGCATTGATGTCAACAGTTGACACTCTCTTAAATGCAACTGCCGCTGTTTATATAAATGATATTCACAGGCCTATCAAAAAATGGTTAACAAAAAAAATTCAAACTTGGGAAGAGGAAGATAAACAAGAGCTTTCATCAGCAAGAATCGCAACGGCTGTATTTACATTTTTGGGAGTTCTTTCTGTCATCCCTTTCAGCAAATTTCCAACGGTTTATGAGGCTCACGGTTATTTTCACTCAACTTTAACACCTCCACTAGTAGTTGCAATTTTCTTAGGAGTTTTTTGGAAAAAATTTAATAACTCGGCTGTGATAGGAACTTTAGTTGGTGGAGTTGCGTTGATGGTATTAGGTATGTATTATCCAAGACCTTTAATTGAGTTCTTTGATCACGGAACTGCATTTGATCCCAAACATCCATATACTTATATCGGTGCTTTGTATAATCTATTTGTTTGTATCTTTTTTGCTGTATTAACAACTCTCACAACAAAACAGCAAATAAAGATTGTGGATTTGATAAAAAGAAATCCTAATCGAAAAATAATTATGACTTCGATGATAATGGTTTCGGTTATAATATTTGCTTTGGTTGTTTTCAACTTATTACCAATGATTATTCTAATAGTATTAACTTTTGTTATGGTTTTCTTTGTAGTATTAGCTTCACATTATTATATAGATTATAATGAAGAAGAAAAAACTTTAGGACTTACCGTTTGGTCAATAAACAAAGCTAAAGAATTCTTCAAAGGTTCTAAGATAAATGATCGAGAAGGTGAGAAAGTTAAAGTAATATGGAAATTAAAAGAAGGAAATGATAACACAATCAATTTTTCAAAGAATGATATGAAAAAAATGGCTGCTGAAGTTGGTGATCTTGTCTATATTTCAGATCATAGAAAATATTTAGGTGGCCTTAAATCTTGCCATACTGTTTATGGTGAGCCTCACGATGAAGATGGTATTGTTTATATTACCCAAGAGCATCTTGAACAAGGTCAATTTGTTAAAGGCGTTACTCTAATCGCAGAAAAAGAGATGTAATTAAATTGGGAACTCTATGAAAAAATATTTGCGTCTTACCACAATTATTTTATTTATTTCTCTCTTAGACTTGTTCGCACAGAAACTTGGCGAAGTTCAACCAGATAAACCATTAGAAAAATTTCCAGATGGTGCTTGGGGTGTTGATGTTATGTTTGGTGAAGCTGGTTTTGGTGTCGGAACATTTGTAAGAAAACAATTGAATAATAAAATAACTGCATACTTTGATATCTCTTTTTCAGAAGCTAAAGATGAAAGAGAAATAGAATACGTCGATTATTGGGGTAACACTTTTGTCATCGGTAAAAAGAATAGAGTTTTTCAAATGCCAATGTTTTTAGGCATTCAATATCGATTGTTTGAAAATTCAATAGCAGAAAATTTAAGGCCTTATATAAACATTGGAGTTGGACCTTCTTTAATAATCACAACCCCATATCTTGAAGAATTTTTCAGCTCTTTCGGAAATGCTCAGTCGCAGTGGGCTGTAGGAGGTTATGCTGGGCTGGGAGCTAATTTTGGGCTGGATAAGTCGAGTTTAATTGGACTTAATGTTCGTTATTATCACATTAAACTTTTTGGTGACGGTGTAGAAAGTTTATATGGAAGGTTTCAAAAAAATCTATCAGGACTTTTCATAACTCTCAGTCTTGGAATTATGTATTAAAGAGAAATGAAATTTTTTCTGAAAATTCTTTTTCTTGTATTCATCCTCTTTTCATTTAACTATTCACAAAACATAATTGATAAAAGACCTTATGATTTTGTCAATGTTAAAGAAGTCATTCCTGATATTATTGTTGAGCTTCGATATTATGGAGATCATAATTTCATAGGTAAACGGATTGATGGATATGAAAAAGAGATTTGTTATCTAACTAAAGCAGCAGCTGAATCCCTTGCAAAAGTGCAGGAAGAATTAAGAAAGTTTAATTTAACATTGAAAATTTATGATGGATATCGGCCACAAAGAGCTGTTAATCATTTTGTAAGATGGGCAAAAGATCTTTCTGACACTTTGACGAAAAAAGAATTTTATCCTACAATTGATAAAAAAGATTTAATTAAAGATGGATATATTGCCGAAAAATCATCTCATAGCAGAGGCAGCACAGTAGATCTTACAATAGTTCCAATTCCAGTTCCAGAACAAGATAGTTTTAATATTAAATCAGAATTATGCGAGTGTTTTCTTCCAATAAATAGAAGATTCAAAGATAACTCTATAGATATGGGCTCTGGTTATGATTGTTTCCATCCAATTTCACATACGATAAATAATAACTTAGAATTAAACCAAAGAATCAATAGATTATTACTGAAAACTATTATGGAGAAATATGGCTTTAAAAATTATCCTCTCGAATGGTGGCACTTCACTCTTATTAATGAACCATATCCAAATACTTACTTTGATTTTGTAATAGAGTAGATGACTCTCTGAAATCCCGAGCAAACTAATTATAGGAAGTGATAATTTTTAAGATTTAATTCTTGATAAAATGATTCCTGCTGCAACAGACACATTCAAAGATTCTGCATTACCAAATTTTGGAATGGTAACTGACTTATCTGCTAATGATATAATTTCCTCAGATGGACCTGCTGATTCAGATGATAATGTTATAACAAATCTCTCTGGAAATTTGAAATTAAAAATGTTTTCTCCTCTTAAGTCACTGCAAATAATTTTATAACCAGAAGATTTAATTTCTTTCAATACATTTATTTCAATATCATCGTAAATTTTAAGATGAAATATTGATCCCATCGATGCTCTAACAACTTTTGGGTTTAGAAACTCTGATGAGTTGGGACTTATTAATATTTCTTTTATATCAAACCAATGGCAAGTTCTAATTATCGTTCCTAAATTTCCTGGATCGGATATGTTATCAAGATAAACAAGCAAATTTGAATGATTTTTATTTATAGAAAAGTTTAGTGCTTCATATTTAAATACTCCGATTATTCCTTGGGGTGTTTTGGTATCTGAAATTTTTTGAAAGTCGTGGAAGTTAATAAGTTCAATTGCTAAGTTTTCTTTTTTTAAGTATTTAATAACATCACTTTGCTTATCCGCAAACTCGTATGTTACCAAAATTACTTCACATTCATATTGGCTTTTAATTCCTTCTAAAACTATCTTCAAACCTTCGGCTAAAAAACGATTTTCCTTTTTCCTATATTTTTTTTGATTTAATGAAGAGAAATATTTAATATCACTTTTTGAAATCATATCAATGGCTGATAATTCTGTTTAAGACCATCTTTTTGATCTTTATTTAACTTTTGCAAATATTCCCAAGAATAAATACCTGTGTTATGTCCATCTTTCCATATTATTTGAATTGCGTAATTACCTACAGGTTCAATCTTTTCAATTTTATACATTTCAGGAGAATGATCAACTATTTTGGGAGGACGATAAGTTTTAAGTAAAATAGTTTCTCCTTTACAATTTGCGCAGGGACATTCATCTCTGAGATACTTTAATGAGATTGTCATCTCTTCTTCATTGTCCCACTTTATATACAAAGCTTCTTTGTTTATTATTTTTATTTGTTTTGGTTTCATTTTGAATGTTTAATAATTATTTAACATTCCAAATATAACTTATGAATGAATTTACTTTAATACTATTTTTGCGAAGTAATAGTTTCATAAATACGGAGTTAAATGATACTTTTAATTACAGTCGTTATTCTTTTAATAATCAACTTTTTATTGTCTGTCTCAGAGATTGCTCTAGGTGCTTTTGGCGAGAACAAAATAAGCGAACTTGAAGAAAACAATGATCCTGATGCTGATATTTTCAAAAAATTTCTACAGAATCAAGATGCAGTATATGGTTCTCTAAATTTTTTATACACCATAAATCTTGTGATTATAAGCATTCTTGGATATCTAATAATTAATGATTACTTATTTAATTTCTTTAAGCAATATGAAGGTCTTCAAAGTGTAGCTGTTATACTTTCGTTGTTAATAACTTCTCTTTCTTTGACTTTTGTTGTGTTAATATTAAATGTTTTAATTCCAAAATCTATTGCATTCAAATATTCTGATTATATTGGAAGAAAATCAGTTAGGAAAATATTATTTATATCTAACATTTTCTCTCCATTTTCTTCATTAGCTACTTTTTTGGCTAATTTATTTTTAAGACCAATGAAAGAGAAAATTGCTTTTAGTGAAACAAAACCTTTTGAAGATGAGATCCTTGATATTATTTCAGATGGAGTGAAGTCTGGGACGGTAGATCAAACAGAGCAAGAAATTATAGAAAACATTTTTGAAACAACTGATTTAACAGTTGAACAAGTAATGATTCCTAGAACAGAGATGGTGGCTTTAGATGTTTTAGATGATTACAAAGAAAACATTCAGAAAATTATTCAGACAGGTCATACACTAATTCCAGTTTATGAAAAAAATATTGATAACATCATTGGAATATTACATACTAAGGATTTAATGAAAGCATCAATTTCTGGTGAGAAGATAGACTTCAAGGAGTTAATGAGACCAGCCTATTTTGTTCCAGAAAATAAACCAATATTTCAAACTCTTAAGGAAATGCAAAAACAAGGACAACGTGTTGCTATTGTGACAGATGAATACGGTGGAACTGAAGGTATGATTACAATTGAGGATATACTCGAGGAAATAATCGGTGAAATTAAATCTGAACGAGAAGAATTTGCAGAGTATAATAAAGGTTCGGATGGAAAATATTATGTTTTAGGAACGATGAACATTAGTGATTTCAATGAAGTTTTTAATTACAAATTACCTGAATCAGATGATTACAATACTGTTGCGGGTTTTGTAGCTTCCAAATCAGGGATGATATTAAATCCGGGAGATAAATTTGAATTTGACGATTTAGTTTTTGAACTTATTAAAAAAATTCGGCAGAAAATGGTGCAGTTTAGGATTTATTCGAAAAAATCGGATTTTGCTGAGGTAAAGGATAAATAAATTTGATAATTATTTTGAAGTAAATTAACTTTGTAAATAAATATTTTTAGTTCTTAATAAGAATTTTTATTGATTATTGTTCGAATCCGTTAATTAATGGAATTAAAGCAATAGTTAAAAAACTAAATTTTTGAAATAAAATGCTGGCGTAGCTCAGTTGGTAGAGCAGCTGACTTGTAATCAGCAGGTCGGGGGTTCAAATCCCTTCGCCAGCTCAAATAAAAGTCCGGGTTAATTTCTCGGACTTTTTTACTTTAAATACTAATTAATCATTTTAAATTTATTTAATAAATGAAATCTTTTACTCTTCATTATACGTGAGTTAAATGATAATAATAAAAATTATCTTATTATTAATACTTATACTTCAAATAAAATCTTATTCTCAAGAGGAAATGAATAAATTGTTGCATAAAAATTTCAACAAAAAAGAGTTGATAAAAGTAGATCTTAACTATCTTCTTTATTTGCCGGAGGACTATAAATTATCTGATAAAAAATATCCTTTAGTAATTTTCTTACACGGCTCAGGTGAAAGAGGTGATGATTTAGAAAAAGTAAAAAAGCACGGTATTCCTAAATTAATTGAGGACGGTAAAAAATTTCCTTTTATTCTGATTGCACCTCAATGTCCTTCAGGCAAAAGATGGACTCATCTTTTGTTAGAATTATCTTTACTAATTGAAGAAATCCAAAAGAATTATTTAGTTGATGAAAAGAAAATTTATCTAACAGGTTTAAGTATGGGTGGGCAAGGCACTTGGGCTTTAGCATTCTACAATCCGCAAAAATTTGCAGCCATAGCTCCAATTTGTGGTTGGACTGACACTTTTGAAGCTTGCAATCTCAAAGACCTTCCAATTTGGATTTTCCACGGTGCTAAAGATGAGGTTATTTCAATAGAGTATTCTCAAAAAATCTATGAAGCAATTAAAAACTGTGGTTCAAACAAAATAAAAATTACAATCTATCCTGATTTAGCACACGACTCTTGGACAAGGACATACAATAATCCAGAATTCTATAATTGGTTACTTTCAATTTCCAAAGAATAACAATTACTTTTTTCCATCCAGTATTGTTTAATTAATTATACAGTTTGTAACAGAACAATCATTATCAAATTCATTTTCAATAATTTTTTAAGATAATATTTATGGTATATACTTTGCTAAATCTTAAAGGTCTGATTTATAAATATCATAAGGAGTTTAGAGATGAAAAAAATAATTTTTATTGTTGCTACACTCACTTTTGTAACTCTCTATTCTGAAACTCTTAGAGCAAATAAACCATACCACTTAGATGGATATTTTTATTCTTGTCTCACACCTTACGGAACTTGGATTTTACTAGATCACGGAGTTTACGCTTGGAGACCAACTATAATAGTTAAAACTTGGGCTCCATACAAAATTGGCCGATGGGTATGGACAGACTATGGTTGGTATTGGGATTCTTATGAACCTTTTGGAGTAATTGTTTATCACTACGGACGATGGCATTATGATGATTACTATGGATGGATTTGGATTCCAGATTACGAATGGGCACCTGCTTGGGTTGAATGGAGGTATGATGACGATTACATAGGATGGGCACCGCTACCTCCTTATGCAGTATTCAAACCTTATTATGGAGTAATCTACACTTACTCTTACGCCGTTCCAGTAATACATTGGCATTATGTTAAAATCAAATATTTCTGCAAACCTTATGTATACAAATACTATGTCCCAGAGAAAGTTAAATATAGAGTTCATCAAAATACCAAATACAGAAATGAATATAGATATTCTAATGGGCGAGTGATAAATCAAGGTGTTGAATATGATTTTATTAGAAAAAGAACAAATGATAACATCCAGAAAAGAGAATTAACAATCGTGGATAATCCAAGAATTATTAATGAGAAATCTGATAGAGATAAAAATAGAATTGAAACATTCATAGCTGATAGAGATAAAATTCTAAAAGACAGAGAAACGATAAGAAATGCAGAAATCATAAGAGAAAATAAAATAAAGCCTTCAATTGAATTATCCAGAGTAGAATTAGCTGAAACAAGATATAAAAATGAAATTAGCAGAAAAGATGATAGAGAAAATTCAGAAAGGGAAGATACTAAACTATCTCGTAGAGTTTCAGATATTCAATCGAGAGATGATAATAGAAAAGATTTTGAAAGAAATAACTACGATAAAAAAGAAGACGATAGAATAATTTTTAACAGTCAAGAAAACGACAGAATTAAATCTGAAAGAAAAGAAAATCAAAGAAATAAATTTCAAATATTTAGCAATAAAAATTCAAGGGAAGACAGTGATGATAATTTGAATAAAAAAGAACGAGATGATTTTAATACAAGAGAAAGAAGTCTTATTGAAAATTTTCAGTTCAAACAAGAAAGAAATGAAATAGAAAAAAGAGATAACAATAGGATCATTCCCAGAATTGATGATAGACGAGATTCAAGAGATGATAGAAGAAGGAATGATAGAAATGAAAATCTAAATAGAGAACCAAATAGTGGATTCAAATTTCAGCAGAGAAATGAACAAAGAAATAGAGAAAATATTGATAATTCAAGAGATAGAAATCAAATAATTGAACGAGAAGAAAGAAATCGATAAAACTAATTCCTACTTTAGAAGGGCTGTCAATGTAGTAGATTTTTAAGACAGCCCTAACCTTGTGATTTTAATCCTTCCATTGCTAAATAATTTTAATTTTGTTACTAAGGTCATTTCTATTTACAGAAAAATGTTTTATTTAAGTATGACTCTTGATAAATTTTATAAGTATTCGATAATATTACAGTAAATGATTAACTAAAATGACTAAAAAGGAAATCACATACATATTTGAATTTGAGGATGGGAATATAAAAAGGTTCGATTTAGCTATCGATCTTGAAAATATGCTGATAATTAATAATTCTGTTGAAAAGCCTCCCGATTGGACTCTATTAAAAAATTTCAGTTGTCCTCATTGTCCTCTCAATCCAAACGAGCATATTTATTGTCCTTTAGCATTAAATTTAGTGAAAATGATTGATGAGTTTAATGAGCATAATTCTTTTGATAGAGTTAAAGTAACAGTAATAACAGATAATCGAACTTTTTACAAAGAAACAGATTTACAATCGGGAGTAAGCAGTTATTTAGGAATTTTAATGGTAGCTTCAGGGTGCCCGGTGATGAAAAAGCTCTCACCAATGCTTCATTTTCATCTACCATTTGCAACATTGGAAGAAACTGAGATTAGAGTTTTTTCTCTTTATTTACTTGCTCAATTGATTAAAATGAAACAAGGTGAAGAGCCTGATTGGGATATGAAAAAATTATTTGATATTTATGAAGACATCAGAATATTAAACAATAATGTTTCTAAAAAAGTAGCAGACCTCGAAAAAAAAGATGCCAATATTAACTCAATAGTCATTCTTAATAATTTCGCAGATTTTGTTACATTTACACTCAATGAAAAACTTATTGATGAACTTTCATCATACTTGAAAGAGTTTCTTAACTAATTAATCATACATTTTAATTTTTATAATAATGAAATCAAAAGAGAACAGACTATTTTTTATCTTAGGTGCATTTTTCGTAGCAAATGCGCTATTAGCTGAATTCATTGGAGTAAAAATATTCTCTTTAGAAAAGACTTTGGGAATAAAACAATTTAACTTTAATTTTTTTGGTGTAGAGAATCTTTCTTTCAATCTAACCGCTGGTGTTTTATTATGGCCTGTTGTTTTTATAATGACAGATATAATTAACGAATACTTTGGTCGTAAAGGGGTTAGATTTATGTCATTCTCTGCCGCAGGATTAATCTCTTATGCATACTTTATGATTTATTTCTCTATGGGACTCAAGCCTGCTGATTTCTGGATTGTTCGGGAAACTCCTCTTGGAAGCATCAATATGGATTTAGCTTTCAACGTGATTTTTGGTCAAGGGCTTTGGATTATTGTGGGTTCTCTCGTAGCTTTTTTAATTGGTCAGTTGGTTGATGTAACAGTATTTCATCTTGTAAAATCTAAAACAGGAAGTTCTAAAATATGGTTGAGAGCAACAGGTTCCACTTTAGTTTCTCAGTTTATTGATAGTTTCGTAGTTCTATTCATTGCATTTTATATTGGGGCTGGATGGGATTTAAAGTTAGTTTTTGCAATCGGTTTAGTAAATTACATTTACAAATTCATTATTGCAGTCTTGCTAACTCCTATTTTATATATTCTTCACTATTTAATTGATGTTTACTTGGGGAAAGAACTTTCTGAAAAACTTCAATTAGAAGCCACACAAAAATAATTTTTGCTATAGTCAACTAATTAAGTAATTTTGAAAGTAAAATATTTGATTTATTGAAAGCAAAAGCTTGGAAAAGACTTTTTATATCCTCATTCACTATTCAATTCTTAAATTAAAAAATACAGAAAACGAATACCACACAATTTTCATACGAAATTTTAAATTCTAAGGAGATCACAATGAAAATTACAAAAGAAGAAGCCCTATTATATCACAGCAGTGGAAGAATAGGGAAAATAGAAGTTATTCCCTCTAAACCTTGTTTAACTTCTCGCGATTTATCACTAGCATATACACCCGGGGTCGCTGAACCCTGTAGAGAAATTCACAAAAATGTTGAAGATGTTTATAAATACACAGCAAAAGGAAATTTAGTAGCTGTTTTATCAAATGGAACCGCAGTTCTAGGGCTTGGTGATATTGGACCTGAAGCAGGAAAACCTGTTATGGAAGGTAAAGGTGTTTTATTTAAAAGATTTGCTGATATAGATGTTTTTGATATTGAAGTAAATTCAAAAGACCCTAAAGAAGTTATTAGAGTTTGTCAATTACTTGAACCAACATTTGGTGGTATAAATCTCGAGGACATTAAAGCTCCCGAATGCTTTGAAATAGAAGAAACATTAAAAGCAACTATGAATATTCCAGTTTTTCACGATGATCAGCACGGCACTGCTATAATCTCTTGTGCAGCGTTAATTAATGCTTTAGAGCTTGCAGGAAAAGAAATAGATAAAGTCAAGATTATTGTTAATGGTGCTGGTGCTTCTGCTATATCGTGTTGTAAACATTATATAATGGCTGGAGCTAAAAAAGAAAATATTTGGATGTTTGATACCAAAGGTTGTATTACTAAAGACAGAACTGATTTGAATAAATATAAAAAAGAGTTTGCTCAAAATATTGGATTTAATTCATTAGCTGAAGCGATGAAAGATGCAGATGTTTTTATTGGATTATCTGTTGGAGGAGTTGTTAGTAAAGAAATGGTCAAATCAATGGCAAAGAATCCAATCATATTTGCAATGGCAAATCCTGATCCTGAAATAATGTATGATGATGCTATTTCAGTTAGAGATGATTTGATAATGGCAACAGGAAGAAGTGATTTCCCTAATCAAGTCAATAACGTATTAGGATTTCCATTTATTTTCAGAGGAGCACTGGATGTTCGAGCAGTTCAAATTAATGATGAAATGAAAATGGCAGCAACTCTCGCTTTAGCAAGATTAGCAAAAGAAAAAGTCCCTGAAATGGTGATCAAAGCTTATGGTGGAGAAGAATTTCAATTTGGTAAAAATTATATTATACCTAAACCATTTGATCCAAGAGTGCTTTGGTATGTTGCTCCTGCTGTTGCGAAAGCTGCAATTGAAACTGGAGTTGCAAAAATAAAAGAGATGGATTGGACGGCTTATGAAGAACAACTTAAAGAACGTCTTGGACTGTCAAAAGAAATTGTTAGAGTAATGATTCATAAAGCTCAAAGAAAACCTAAGAAAGTAGTTTATCCTGAAGGTGAAGAAGAGAATATTATCAGAGCTGCTCATAGTGTTTTTAATGATGGAATTGCAAATCCGATTTTACTTGGCAATAAAGAAAAAATCCTGAATGAAATAAAAAGAATAGGTTATGATGAAAATGAATTTCAAATTATTGATCCTATGCAGTGTGAAAAATGTGAGGAATATGCTCAAGAATTCTTTAAGAGAAGACAAAGAAAAGGAGCCACACTTTATGATGCAAGAGAAATAATTAAAAAGAACAACTACTACGGTTCAATGATGTTAGCTTTAGGTGATGCTGATGCAATGATAAGTGGTTACACTACAAGCTATCCTAATACAATTAAACCTGCTTTACAATGTATTGGTGTTAAAGATGATTTCTCTGTAGTTTCAGGGATGTATATAGTTATAACGAAAAAAGAAACTTACTTCTTCTCAGATTGTACAGTGAATGTTAATCCAAATGCTCAGCAGCTTGCAGAGATTGCTATTTCAGCAGCTGATGCAGTAAAGTCTTTTGATGTAACTCCTAAAATTGCAATGCTATCTTTCAGTAACTTTGGAAGCGCTCCTTATCCAGAATCAATAAAAGTAAAGGAAGCAGTCAAGATCGTTAAATCCAAAAGACCTGATTTAATTGTTGATGGAGAAATGCAAGCTGATACAGCTGTGGTTCCAGAGATAATTGAAAAAACATTTCCGTTTGCTGAAATTAAAGGAGGTGCTAATGTTTTAATATTTCCAGATCTAGGCTCTGCAAACATTGCTTATAAACTTATGGCTCGAATAGGTCAAGCAACGGTTATCGGTCCTATCCTATTAGGTATGAGAAAACCTGTTCACGTTTTACAAAGAGGGGCAACTGTTGATGATATTATAAATATGACTGCAATTGCTGTAGTAGATGCTCAAACTGGTATAAAATAAATTTCTCTGTATGTTAAAATTAAATTTCAAAATTAAAATTGTCAGTCTAAGATTTTCGAGGACTGACAATTTTATTGTAATTAATCACCATAAGTTTTGAATTAACACATAAAAAAATTTAATCCTTAAACTCTCCAAACATTTTAGGATAGAAAAAATCTACCATTGATAAACTTCTATGCTTTAAGCTTTTCCAATTATTCTCCATTCTTAAATGTACTATTCCACAAGTTGGAATATTTTCCAATACAGATTTACTGTAAAGATTAACAAAATCAGTTAGACCAGGATTATGACCAAATAATGCAATTGA
The DNA here is from genome assembly GCA_025056745.1 of Ignavibacterium sp. Classification (GTDB taxonomy): domain Bacteria; phylum Bacteroidota; class Ignavibacteria; order Ignavibacteriales; family Ignavibacteriaceae; genus Ignavibacterium. The sequence goes on along the minus strand of JANWVQ010000060.1, from coordinate 34,264 downwards.
GGTTGAATCTTCATTCTGCTGTGAAATTATTTTTGCAATATCACTTGAATCAGCCATATAAAGTTCTTCCAAGAAAATTATCTTTTCAACTTTATAATTTAATTTCTCTGCAAAACTAATTGCAGTAACTTTTGCCCTTTCTGCTGGGCTTGATAAAATTAAATCAGGTTTCGGATATTTCTCAGAGAAAAACTTACTCATTATTTTCAGACTTTCCTTACCTCTTTTATTAAGAGGTCTTTCAAAATCCGGTAAATGAGGCTCTTTCCAACTAGATTTTGCGTGGCGTATTAAGAATAAATTTTTCATAAAAGTATTTTTTTATTATTGAGTTATTTTTATGTCAATCAATTTGAATTATTATTAATGACTAAAATTAATTTTATTATAAACTTATTTTCTTTACTTATAATATTCAGTATTAATGTAATATCACAAAATCTTGTTTGGACAGTTTATCAAACCCCTGTTAAAGCAAATCTTAAACAAATTTTTGTGATTGACTCCCTAAATATATGGATTGCAGGCGATAGCTCTTACATACTTTACTCGAATGATAAAGGTATGAATTGGCAAGTTCAGAATTACAATCCAAACTTCGAAATCACAGATATTTTTTTCATTGACAAGGATAAAGGCTGGGCAATTGAAAATGGATCTAATGGAATAACTGTCCTAAATAATATTCTTTCAACTTCAAATGGAGGAATAACTTGGAATAGAAAAAGATTTCGGCCAGATGATGTAACTCTTTTTACAATTTGTTTTATTGATAGTTTGAAGGGTTTTATTGGTGGTGATCAAAATATGTTTCACTACACTTTAGATGCAGGTGAAAACTGGTTGCCAGTTCAAAGAGACACATTAATCTTCTCACAATATCCAGTCAGGAAAATTAGATTCATAAACAAAAATTATGGATTTGCAGTTGGTGGATATTTTGATTTTGGTGGAGTAATATGGCATTGTTCAAATGGTGGACTATCTTGGAATACAGACTCTGCCTATGCTGATCCGTTTTTTGATATGGAATTTCTAAATTCAACAAGTGTGATTACAATTGCAAGTGATATTGAAAGAAGCTATCCAAGTGCAATCTTTAAAACAACAAATCTTGGTACATCTTGGTACTTTTTCGAAATTCCTTATTATGGTGTATGCAGAGGAATTTCTAAAAGAACTGATAGAGAAATTTGGGGAACATTTCAAAATGAGTTTATTTTCAGTAAAGATTATGGATACAATTGGGAGACGATTCCTACTCCAGATAATTTGATGATATATGATATTGAGTTTGTAGATTCTACTTTTGGATTAAGTGTTGCTGATAGCGGAAAAATACTAATCTATCGTTTGCAGCCAAATTATGTAGATTATAAAAGTAATATTATCGTTGATGATTTTGATTTATACCAGAACTATCCAAATCCATTTAATTCAGGAACAACTATTAATTGGAGAAATTCTTCAAGTGATTATCTATCTATTAAATTATTTAATTCTTTAGGCGAGGAATTAGATACAATTATTGAGGGTTATTTTCAATCAGGTTTTCATTCTACATTATACATTATGAATTCATCATTCCCATCAGGAGTATATTATTATCAATTAAGAATTGGAGACAAAGTAAAAACCAAACCTATGGTCTGTATCAAATAGCTGTTGAAAATTTACTATTGTATAAAAATCATTTTTTTAGTTTCAACAAAGTTGCCTACTTGTAGTCTGTAAAAATATATCCCGCTTGAAAGAGTTATTCCATTAACTGAACTAATTGCAGAGAAATCAATTTGATATTTACCTGCTTTTTTGTAATCATCAACTAAAGTAGCAACTTCATTTCCAAGGACATCGAAAATTTTCAATGTTGTATGACCACTTACTGGCGATTGCCAAAAAATTTGGGTGCTTTGATAATTTGAGTAAGAATTTCTACCAAATGGATTTGGATAATTTTGGTATAAATAAAAATCTTTAGGAGAAAAATTTTCTTCAGCTGCTGAATTTGGTGAAAAAGAAATTGGAGCACTCCATATTTGATATATTCCTGTTCGATTATCCATCCAAACTGGAAAAATTTTATTTTCAACTGAAACTAAGTCTATATTATCTCCTTGATAACCCTGTCCTAATCCACCAATTGGAATTGGTTTGAAATTTCTATCACTAATTTTATAATCATTCCAAGTATTACCTCCATCGGTTGAACGTGAAAGAAAAACACTTGCGGAATCTGATGTAGTTGTTCTATCATCATAATAAATTATATTTATCCCACCGTAGTCATCAACATCAATTGCAGGGAAGTATTGTATTTTCCCGTTGTTAAAATTGTCTTGATTTACTCTAATTGGATTAGACCAAGTGTTACCATTATCAGTTGATTTTACCAAAATAATATCCGGATCATTTCCTGCTGGAAATCTGTTCCTTTGTGTTGTTACAATATAAATATTACCTCTATGAGGTGAATTAGATTTATCAATTGCTATTCTCGGTAAGCCATTGACTCGAATATTGGATTTGGTTGGCAAAACACCGGTAATACCGTTAACTTCAAAAGCGTTGTTATTTACAGTCCAATTCAATCCACCATTTGTAGATTTAGCAAATCCAATAGCAGTTTCATTAAATGGAGATGTACTTGAAACTATAGCATAGCAGATATAAACTTCTCCATTTAAACCAATTTCTATATCTGTTCCCGAGCATCTTTGATTGAAAGAGTTAACGATAATTTTATTGCTCCAATTTTGTTGAATATCATCTAAGTATGAAAATTCAACTGGAAAATTTCCAGCTAATCTAACCCAAGTGCAATATGTTCTACCAAAGAAAGGACTTAATGGATTATTATCAGAAATTATACTAGCTCTCTCATATAAAGATTCTCCATCTCTTGTTATTAACTTTTGAGATGACCAATTCAATCCATAATCAGTAGAATGATGAGAGTAAATTCCATAAAATGGTTGTCTTCCTAGGCGAGTTAGAATGAAAACCCCATTTTTGTCAATTGTAATTCCAGGATCTCCTTGATGGAATAAAATATTAGCTCCGTTGCAAGTATCACTTCCGAACCAGCTGTTTCCGCCATTCGTAGTTGTATAAACACCTTCACTCACAAAGAATGAAGGTTGAAATGTTATTGTGTTAGCCGTGGCGAATAAAATATTCTTGTTAGTTGGATGCTTAACTATAAATGGCTCAGTCTGTGAGACATTACTTGGATAAATGATATAATTTGCTCCAATAGAAAGACCACTTCCCTGTGGTAGGGAAGTGGCTAAAGATATCAAAACTAAAAAGCTTACAATATATTTTTTCATCAGAAGGTGTATCCTATTCTGAATGATGCAAAGAATGTTCTTGGCTCACCAGTTTCATAAAATCTTTTATTGGTGGAGTTGATATTTATAAAACCTACATATTTTTTATTGAAAATATTATTCATTCCACCTGAAAGCAACATAGAAAAATTTCCTAACTTATATTCAATTCCAGTTGTTAGACCGAATAAAGTGTAATCACTGGTTTTGTCTTCATTTGCATCATTAACAAATAAACCTGAGACGTACTGTAAACTTCCTTTAATAAATCCTAAAAGCTCATAACTGAAATTATGCTCATACTCAATAGAAGTAAAAATATTATGTTCAGGCACTGATGGGACAAAATTTCCAGCAAAATCTCTGATTTTAGTTTTTATATTGCCCAAACTATCAACCTCAATTGAGATGGCTTTATATTCGTCATATTTGAATTTTGAATAAGCATAAGATAAAGATAGTTTTAATCCTTGTATTACTGTGGTATTTCCACCAACTTCTAATCCAGTTCTGATTGTTTTGGCTGAATTTCTATAGAATACATCTCCATAAACTTCAAAGGGAACTATTTCATCTGAAATAATGCTATTAAAGAATGTTACTTCAAAATAAGTATCACCAAAAAACTTCCTGTTCAAATCAATTAAATTACCTTTAATACCCAATTCAAAGTTATTTGATTTTTGAGGTTTAAGATCGGGATTTATTAAAGTTGTTCCACCATTGGAGCTTAATGGATAATTATCTAATTCATTGCCTGCCGGTGAGTCAAAACTCATTCCATAAGAAGAATAAATTGAAACAGATGGAGTAAGTTTATAATTCAAAGCTGCTTTTGGTGTAAATGCTTTAAATCTTCTTATATCATTTCTTATGGCTAGTAATTGATCTTTTTGATCAAAATATACATTGTCATATCTTCCACTAACTAACAAGAACAACTTATTTTTCAATAATTCAAAATTATTTTGAATGTAAAATCCTGAGTTTCCAATCGTTTCATCTGTAAGATAATTTAATATATCGCCTTTTTTCCCGGAAATATTATTATAATCTTCTACGGGACCAGTCTGATAGAAAAAATCACCACCCAAGCTAAACTCATTATTAAGGTTTTGGAGGAGTGTAGATTTATTAGAGAATCTTAAAGATGCTCCTAATCCATAACGATTAATTATTCGATAGTTTCTTTGTGTTCTTTCAAGATATTTAATCGTTCCATAAGTTGTTAACTCTACTTCATTATTAAGAGATTCACCAAACTTAGAATTTAGTCTGAGTCCAACCCTTCCTTTTTTGGATATTCTTCTGAAATCAAAATCAACTTCACGTTTTGCTGCTTGAAAAGGATCTTTATTAAATTCACTTTTTGTTAATGAGCCTGGCAATCTTATTAATCCACTTACGAAATATCCGAGAAATTGCAAACTCGTGTTCTTTCCCGGATCTGTTTCTAAAACTGTATTAACGATATGCCAATAGTCTTCACTATGAGCTCGATACCCTTTATAATTATGATAAGTATATGTTAAAAGAAATCCATAATCAGGAGTTCTAATTCCAGTTTTAAATCCATTTCTTCGTAAGTTGAAAGAACCAAAATCATTAAATATTGTAAAGAAATTATTTGGAAAATTTATATCATTAATGAAGTTCACAACTCCACCAGGCGCATTAGTATAAAGTGATGATGAATTCCCTTTAACAATTTCAATACTACCAACAGAGTTAAAATCTATAGCCTCAATTCTTGTTTGACCATCTGGTTCCGATTCTGGAATTCCATCTAATAATATTCTAACTCCGCGTATGCCTGAATTTGATCTGCTTCCAAAACCTCTGATTGATATTCTTACATCGTGATTACCATATCTGTTTTGCATAAATACTCCGGGAGCGACATTTAATATATCACTAATAGAAGTTTTTCTGTCATATTTATAAGTTTTATTAGAAATTCTCACAACAGGATAGGGAATATCAATTATTTTTTTCGTCGTCCTTGTTCCAGTAACAATAACTTCATCAGTTTGGTATTTTATTGTATCAATTTCAGATGATAATTTTTCTTGAAATACATTATGTGCATTAATTTTATTTGGGTTAATTAAAAGCAATAGAAATCCCACTAAAAATCCAAATAAAGAATTTTTCATAGTTTAACTCCTTAAATTGATTTTAATAAACAAAAATGATTTTATGAATAGATGAAATCATTTTTGGGTGGAGGAGTTAAAACTTCAAGATAGTTATAGATTAAATGGAAAGGATCAAACAAGCTGAATGTCATTGACTGAACTATTGAATTTTGACTTTCAGCTTCTTGAAAGAATAAAGCTAAAAAATTAATAATAAGTTTGACAGGTTGACTTGAATTCTTGTTTTTATCAGAGTCCGAATATTTGTTAAAAATTTTTTCCAATAAATTTTCGTGTTCATCCTGATAACACAAAAAACGAAGAGAATCCTCATCAGATAAATCTCTTTTTATATCGTACAATTTTCCATTAAATCGAAATTCTTTTTCTTCAATCCATTCGAACTTAATAATCTTGCTTTCTAAATCTTTTTTAGAAAATGAAACAATAATGAGCTGATGATTCAGTTTATCACTTTCAATTAGATAATGAATTGTTTCTTTGACAATCTTTAGAGAAGATAAATACAATAAAACATAAGCGCCACTGTTTATCAGCAGTAGCGTAACTAAAACCACAATAAGTATTGAACTTTTAATATATTTCAAGTTCTTACCTTTATCTGTAAAAAAAAATATTCAATGCAATTATAAAAATAAAACTATTTTTGAATGAATTAAATAAGAATTTTATGATTAAAAATAAGATTAAAAGTTTAGTCAATAATAACTATTTAATTGGCACTGAAAAATACTTCAAAGCATCAGTAGCAATTCCAATATTCATAAAAGACGGCGAGGAACATATAGTCTTTGAAAAACGCTCTGCTGATATAAGACAGGGTGGTGAGGTAAGTTTACCAGGTGGTGAGTGTGAAGAAAATGAGAAAGATTCTTCTTTAGCAGCAATCAGAGAAACTCGTGAAGAACTCGGAATTTCTGAAGAGAAAATAAATTATCTTGGAAAATATGGCTCACTTGTAACTCCATTCGCAGCATTAATTGATGTGCATTTATTAGAACTATCAATCTCAAGCATTGAAGAACTTAATTTTGACAAGACGGAAGTAGAGTTTGTTTTTAGTTTACCTATAAAGTTTTTTCTCGAAAACCAACCTGAGATTTTTTATGCTAAAGCTCAAGTGATACCAAATTATATAGATGCAAATGGAAATAATATTGAACTTTTTCCTGCTAAAAAATTTAATTTACCTGAAAAATATTCTAAACCTTGGGGAACCCATAAACATAGAATTCTAATCTATAAATCTCAACCAGAGATTGTCTGGGGAATTACTGCAGAGATAATTTATGACTTTGTTAAAAAGTTAAAGGAATTAAGTTGAAGTTCGAAAATATTCGTGCTGTAATCTGGGATTGGAATGGAACTCTTCTTAATGATGTAGAATATTGCTTGAATATTCTAAATAATCTTTTAATTGATAATCAACTTAAACCATTGACGCTTTCAGAATATAGAAACATTTTCACTTTCCCCGTAAAAGATTATTATAAAAAAGCAGGATTTGATTTTAATAAAAAATCTTTCGAAGAACTTGGAAAAATTTTTATAGATAATTATGAAAAAAATAAATTTTCATTAAAGCTTTTTGATGATGCTATGAATATTCTTGAATACTTTAATTCGTTAGGAATTGAACAATATCTTCTCTCTGCATACAAAGTTGATAATCTAATTGAGATGGCTGATTACTTTGATATTAAAAAGTTTTTCATAACAATTAAAGGATTGGATAATATTTATGCAAGTGGAAAAGAGGAGCTCGGTATTTTATTACGAGAGAAGCTTAAATATCCAAAAGATCAAGTTATTTTAATAGGAGATACTCTTCACGACTATCAGGTTGCTCAAAAGATAAATGTTCAACCAATTCTTTTTTCAAATGGACATCAAGCATCATATAAGTTACATTCGGTTGGTGCTTGTGTGATTGATAAATTAAAGATTCTAAAAGAAATTATTCAACCTGTAATTTCTTTTTGAAATATTCTAAAGTTCTAAGAATTCCTTCTCTTCTACTAAACTTAGGTTTCCAATTTAGAATTTTCATCGCTTTTGAAATATCAGGTTGTCGAACTTTGGGATCATCTTCAGGTAAAGGATGAAATTCAAGTTTACTTTTGGAGCCAGTTAATTCAATAATTTCTTCAGCAAATTGTTTGATAGTTATTTCCTCAGGGTTTCCGATGTTAACTGGATAAACTTCATCGGATAGTAATAAGCGATAAATTCCCTCAATTAAATCATCAACGTAACAAAAACTTCGGGTTTGATTTCCATCTCCGAAAATTGTAATTGGTTCATTTTTTAATGCTTGAGATATGAAAGCTGGTAAAGCTCTACCATCATTTATTCGCATTCTAGGTCCGAAAGTATTAAATATTCTTACTATTCTTGTTTGAACACCGTGATAACGATGATAAGCCATAGTTAAAGATTCAGCAAATCTTTTGGCTTCATCATAAACTCCGCGAGGACCAACAGGATTAACGTTTCCCCAGTAATTTTCGCTTTGTGGATGTTCAAGAGGATCTCCATAAACTTCTGAAGTTGAAGCTAATAGAAATACCGCATTTTTCTCTTTAGCTAATCCCAATGCTTTATGTGTACCCAATGAACCTACTTTTAGGGTTTGAATTGGAAGTTGTAAATAATCGATTGGACTAGCGGGAGAAGCAAAATGTAGAATGTAATCGACTTTACCTGGGACGTGAATGAAATTTGTTACATCGTGTTTTATGAATAAGAAATTATCATTTCCAAATAAATGAGAAATATTCTCAATATCACCTGTGATGAGATTATCGATACAAATAACTCTCATTCCTTCATTTATGAGTCTATCACACAAGTGCGAACCGAGGAATCCTGCTCCGCCTGTTACTACTGCTGTTTTCAATTATCACCTCTTAAAATTGCTTGTCGACCAATACTATAGTATGTAAAACCTTTTTCTTTCATATCATCAAGATCATAAACATTTCGGCCATCAAAAATTATTGGTTCTTTAAGTAGTTCTTTGATTTTATCAAAATCAGGATTTCTAAATTCATTCCATTCCGTAAAAATCAAAAGTGCATCTGCGTTTAATAGGGCAGCATATTGATTATCTGCATAAGATATTGTGTCATTTAAATAAAATCTTGCATTATCCATAGCAACTGGATCAAATGCGGAGATTGTTGCTCCAGCTTCGATTAATTTTTGAATTATTGTAATTGATGGTGCTTCACGCATATCATCGGTGTTTGGTTTAAATGAAAGTCCCCAAACTGCGAAATGTTTATTTTGAATATTTCTATTGAAGTGATTTAATATTTTTTCAACAAAACGAGTTCTTTGTTCTTTATTTATTTTATCAACTAGTTCGAGAATAGTTAGTTTTGCTCCTTTATCGGTAGATGTTTTAATCAATGCATTAACATCTTTTGGAAAACACGAACCACCGTAACCAATTCCGGGGAATAAAAATCTTTTTCCTATTCTCGAATCACTTCCCATTCCTTTTCTAATCAAGTCAATATTAGCACCAACCTTTTCACAAAAATTAGCGAGTTCATTCATAAAAGTTATTCTCATCGCTAAATAACTATTTGCAGCATATTTTGTGACTTCAGCACTTTTGATATCCATTTCAATAATAGGATTTCCTTGACGAACAAATGGTTCATAAAGTTCTCGAAGAATCTTAAAAGCCTTTTCTGATTCAGCTCCAATTACAATTCTATCAGGTTTCATAAAATCATCGACAGCGAAACCTTCTCTTAAAAATTCAGGATTTGATGCAACATCAAAGTTCTTGACACCTTTTTCAATTAAAATACTTTTAATCATTTCAACTGTTCCAACCGGAACAGTGCTTTTGTTTATTATTAGTTTATAGTTAGAATTATCTTTTAACAAATTTCCTATATCTTCAGTAACTTTAATTACGTGTTGTAAATCAGCAGAGCCATCCTCATCTTGAGGGGTTGGTAGGCAAAAGAATATAACTTCTGCAAAGTCCAAAGCCTCTTTAAGATTGTTACTGAACTTTAATCTCTTTTGCTTAAAATTTCTTAAATAAAGAACTTCTAAACCTGGTTCGTAAATAGTAATCTGTCCGCTTAAAAGTTTGTTCAGCTTATCTTGATTATTATCTATGCAAAGTACTTCATTTCCCATCTCTGCAAAACAAACTCCTGAAGTAAGTCCAACATAACCGGTTCCAATTACTGCGAGTTTCATTATAAATCTCCAATTTTTTTAAAACAATGATTTCAAAAATAAATAAATTTCATAAGTCTTTTTGTTTCTTATCACATTAATAATTTTATATTAAAAGAATTTGCGGCGTAAATTATTTTATTAAATTTTATAAAATTGTCTTTGAAACTAAAATAATCTTGATTATGTTAAACCATTGTTATTCGGCAAATTACCATCATAAATCCGAGGAAATATGAAATCTTTAATAAAAACATTTTTTATCTTTATTATAATTATTTCCACTTTTATTTCTTGCGAGGATAAAATTGTTAATGAACCAGAGCCTTCACCGACTCAATCAGGAGTAACAGCAAAATTATCAGATATACAGATTAAAGTGTTCAATGTAAGTTGTGCAACTTCAGGATGTCACGGTGGTTCAAATGTTGCAGCTAATCTAAATTTAACTTCGGGAAATTCTTACAATCAATTAGTGAATGTAAATAGTAATGAAAATCCATCATTAAAACGAGTAGTCCCTGGTTCAAGCGGACAAAGTTTATTAATTCGTAAACTTGAAGGCAATGGAACATCATTAATGCCTCCAAGTGGAAAACTAAAACAAGAAATTATTGACTCAATTAAAGCTTGGATTGATAGAGGAGCTTTGAACAATTAAGAGATTATTATGAAAGCATTAAAATATATTTTTATTTTTCTTCTTATCAGTATAACTTCTCAAGCTCAGGAACATTTTGTCGATAAAAAAAAGAACAACCTTGTAAAATTCATTTCAAAAACACCTATTGAATCTTTCGAAGGAATAACAAATCAGATTGATGGTTATATGTATTGGGAAGGTGATAATCTAACAAACAAAAGTCAGCTTTATTTTGAAGTAAATCTTGATGCTTTAGATACAGGAATTGGATTGAGAAATAGGCATATGAAAGAAAATTACTTAGAAACATTTCGTTATCCCTATGCACAGTTCAATGGAAAAGTAGTTAATGAAGAGAAAATATCTGATAATAAATCCAAAGTCACAGTTGATGGAGAAATGTTTATTCACGGTGTTGCAAAAAAAATTACAGTTCAAGGAACAATTGAGAAAAATAAACCCTCATATAGAATTCAAACAGATTTTATCATTAAACTATCTGATTATAAAATTGAAATTCCTTCATTGATGTTTATGAGGATCAGTGAAGATATAAAACTGGTTCTTGATTTTTACATAAAAGAAAAAAATTAAAGGGATAATGCTATTATGAAATTAATTCTTGTAATTTGCTTTCTTCTTATAAATTTTAATTTATTTACTCAAGAAATTACCTGGCGAAGGTCAACTGAAAACAATGAACCAAAAGAATTGAGATTGTTTCGTTCAACACAAGTTATTAATCTTCCATCCGCAGAAACTTATGAGAAAGGTGATTTTGAATATGAAATATCACACAGATTTATTCCCGCTGTTGATGAAAAAGGAAAGTTTTTCGGTTTAGATGGACCTGCTAATATCAGATTTTCTTTAAGCTACGCGCCGACTCATCGAATGACTTTGACAGTTGGTAGAGCCAATGTTGATGGTAACATTGATTTTGCACTAAAGTATAAATTAATTCAATTAATGGGTGAACTTTTCCCTTCACAATTTTCAATAAGGTTTGGAACAGGTTGGGCAACAAATTTCCCCTCCTCTCAAAGAAAACTTTTTGACTCAAAGAACTTTCAGTTTTATGCACAAGGAATATTTAATACTTTATACGAAAGAACTTTTGGAATAGGATTTGTCCCTACTTACCTATACAACAGTAATGTTTATTCATTGAAAAGATATTACTCATTCACACTAGGAAGCTACATCCAAGTTTATCTTTCAGATAAATGGAGTGCAATTTTAGAGTGGAACCCAACTGTAACTGGATATCGAAATAAGTTTAATCCAGTTGCCTTTGGTTTTGAACTTGATACAGGTGGTGGTCACTTTTTCAAATTCATTTTATCAAACAGTGTTGATTTAAATACATCTCATTTTGCAAACGGAGCAGACAAACAATTTCTCAAAAGTAGTCCAAGTTTTGGATTTAATTTGACGAGAATACTGAAATAAGAATGATAATGAATAAATTATAATTTAAAATGTAAAATCTATAATTGGAATTAATTTTAAGATTAATTTAATATATATAGTTTCAAATGATAATTAGAATTGTATTCTTTCAAAAACGGAAATGGATATTACTCAATTTAATTTTTATATAGATTAACTATTAAATAAACAGTTACAATCTAATTTCTATTGCTCTGTAACCTCTCCATTTTCTTTAGTTGATACATTTCCATAACTTTTGAATGCTACGTTGCTGTCTTCAGAAGCTAATTTTAATCTTCCGGCCTTTAAATTTTGATATAATAGATCATTTTCAATCAGATAATAAAATTGATTTTTGAATTCTTCTAATGAAATATTTGCAGTCGCAGCATATTTAGCAAGTTCGTGTGCATCTTCAAAATCAGCCTGATTTAATCTCAACATATATCTTCTCGCAATGTAAAATGATTCAGAAGCTGGATCAACCATTCTAACTTTAGTTCTTCCTGTTTTTGGATCGAGAATATCTTTGAAATACATTGGAACGAAATGACCGTTTTGAATTGATACCATAGCACCAGTACCACCATTAAGAATGAACTGTGCCGCTGAAAAACCTAAATCACGGGTATATTCCATATCATAAGGAATGGGATCAGCACATCTTAATTCATAACCAATATTTTTTGCGACAATTGTTGCTTTTAATCCAAATTGTTTCAATCTTTCTAATACTTTTGCCTTTAATATCTCTCCAAAATTGATTTCAGCTATTCTAATGTTATCGTGAGCATCTCTTTCAACATCTACTAATTGTTCTAAATCTTGAGGTGTTAAATGCTCAACTAGACCCTCAGCCAATATCGCTACTCCATCAGAACGCCCGTAACTTAATCTTTTTATAATAGCACCAACTAAAATGTCAACAATATGAGAGAGTTTTATTTCTTTTGATGGAAATTCTTCAGGGATTAAAGTAAGGGTTGCACCAGCAGCCTTTCCGATACCAAGAGCGAGATGACCTGCTTTTCTACCCATTGAAACAACGAAATACCATCGCGATGTTGTTTGTGCATCAACCATCAAATTTTTGACTAATTCAACTCCAATGTGCCTTGCTGTCTGAAAACCAAATGTAGGAATACCGTGCGGTAAATCTAAATCATTGTCAATTGTTTTGGGAACGTGTACAACTTTTATTCTACCATTAGCCATTTCATCAACTTTCATTGCACTATAGGCAGTATCATCTCCTCCAATAGTAATGAGCTTATCTACATTTAATCTTAGAAGAGAAGTAACAGTATTTTCCAAGTGTTTTGGATTTTTAGTTGGATTTGCCCTAGAAATTCCTATGTAGGAGCCACCTCGGAAGTGAATACGACTTACGTTATGGATATTAAGTTCTTTAACATTAGAAATGTTTCCTTCCATAATCCACTTAAAACCGTCCTTAATTCCTAATACTTCAACTCCTTCAACAACAGCTCTTATTGTAGCAGCTCCGATAACACTATTAATCCCTGGAGCAGGACCTCCTCCAACTAAAATAGCAAGTTTTTTAGGTGCAATAGTCATTTGTATTAAAACCTTTTCTAATTTAACACTTTTAATTTAGCAAACTTCAACATAAGTTGTTTAATATTATTTCCTTCAAAGTGAACGGTAGCTTTTAACATTTCTCCACTTCCCTGAACTTCGGTAACTTTTCCTAACCCAAACTTGTCGTGCATAACTCTTGATCCAACTTTGAGTGTAGCTCCTTCTTGAGAGAAATCTTCGTAATCAATGTTTTTAAAATATTCAAGATAAATTTCTTTTTTAGTTTTTCGATTTGATTTTCTTCCTAATAAACCATTCTCTTCAATATAAGTTGATTTATCAAGTTCATCAATAAATCTCGAGCGACTTTGATATGCGACTTCACCAAATCTATATCTTGATCTTGCGTGAGTTATATAAACTTTTTGTTTTGCCCTTGTCAATGCTACATAAAATAATCTTCGCTCTTCTTCAAGAGAAGTATCAAGAATGAATTTTGATGATATTGGGAATAGTTCTTCTTCACAGCCTGTTATGAAAACTATTGGCCATTCTAAACCTTTTGCGCTATGGAATGTAAGTAAGGCAACAGCATTTTTCTCCTCATCGTAATTATCAATGTCGGAGTATAATGAAACTTGCTCTAAGAATTGTTCTAGTTTTACGTCTGGATTTTCCTTTGAATAATCAGTTATGAATTTAATTAGCTGATTTACGTTTTCTAATCTTTGCAAAGCTTCCTGAGTATTTTCTTCTTTAAAGGTTTTGATAATTTCGAGTTCCTCAACTAATGAACTAATTAATTCTCCAATGGATAATTTTGTTTTTAGGTTAATGTATTTATCTAAAATCAATCTAAAATTCTTTACATTTCTCTGAATACGTTCCTTAATATCGATTACTTCATAAACGCGAGACATAGTTTGAAATAAGGTAAGTCCGTGTCTTTTTGCAAAAGCAAGCATTCTATCAACTGTTGTTGAACCTATACCTCGTTGAGGGAAATTCATTATTCTCAATAAACTTTCTTCGTCATTTGGATTTGCAATTACTCTTAGGTAAGCAATCAGATCTTTTATTTCTTTACGCTTATAAAAATCGACTCCTCCAATAATTGTGTAAGGAATCATTTCCATTCTGAAAATATCTTCCATTATTCTTGATTGAGCATTAGTTCTGTAGAGAACAGCAAAGTCGTTGAAAGATAATTTTTTGGAAGATATTTCATCTTTGATGCATTTTATAATTTGTGATGCTTCATCTTTTTCATCGGAGCATTTGATTAACATTATTTTTTCGCCTTCTTCGTTCTCTGTCCACAAAGTCTTTTCAAGCTGATTTGAATTATTTTTAATAATTGAGTCTGCTGCTTTAAGAATAGTTTTTGTTGATCTATAATTCTGTTCGAGTTTGAAAATTTTTACTTTTGAAAAATCTTTTATAAAATCGTGCATATTGGAAACTACTGCACCTCTCCAACCATATATACTTTGAGCATCATCTCCTACTACACAAATCAACCCGTTTTTGGGCACAAGAACTTTGAGCAATTCATATTGTGCTTTATTCGTATCCTGAAATTCATCGACTAATACATACTCAAACTGTGAACGATACTTTTGCAAAATTGATTTTTTAGTGGTAAAAAGTTCTATAGGTTTTAATAATAAATCATCAAAATCCAATGAATTAAAGTTCAGCATTCTATTTTCATATTCTTCATATACATCAGCCACTTTTTGATCGAAAAGGCTTTTCATATAAGTTTTTCTGAAATCAGTAGGAGGGATCATATGATTCTTTAAGTAGCTTATTCGATGTCTTATTGCTCCTGGCTGAAACTTATCAGTATCAATATTAAGATCATTCATAATGTTAGTAACAAGAGAAAGAGAATCAACTGTATCGTAAATGGAGAAATTGCTTTTGAAATTTGTGTGTTTTGCTTCGATCCTCAAAATTCTTGCAAAAATAGAATGAAAAGTTCCCATCCAAATAGAATCAGCCTTTTTGGGAATTAACTCCTTAACCCTTTCTTTCATTTCATTTGCGGCTTTATTTGTAAAGGTTAGGGCTAAAATTGACTCAGGCTTGAAGTTTTTCTTTAGTAGATATGCGATTTTATATGTTAAAACCCTCGTTTTACCTGAGCCTGCACCTGCTATTATTATTTGAGGACCTTCGGTATATTCGACAGCCTCTTGCTGGGCTGGATTAAGATTTTTTAGAAGACTCATAACAACTCAAAAAAATTTGTAAAAAAGCGCTGCAAATATAAATAAATTGAGAGGCTTTATAAAGTCTAAAAAATTTTAATGGTTCTGATTTACTGGATTATTAAGAAGGATTATGAATCTATTGATTGATTCTTATTTTTTTAAAATTCTGTTTATTATTCTTTTATTCATCCCAAATATATTAATTGAAAGTATTAATTTCTTTTGTTATTAAAGAATTAAAGAAAATATTTAAGTATTTTTAGTTAATACTATGAAGATTTGGTTAAGTTTACTTATAAGATTTTAATTTTCTTCTTACTTTGTTGAGACGATTTTGTAGATTTTTAATTAAATTAAAATAGCCCAAAATTTGATGAAGATTATCTAGTGTCCTGTTATTTAATCATTTTTGATTAATTGTTTACTTAATAAAAAATATGAAGTTACGATAATTCAATAAGGTAAACCATAATTTGCCAGATGAAAAATAATGAAATAACCGATGTAAGGATTATCCTCGATGCTTTGAACTCTTTTGAAGATGGATTTTTGATTATTCAAAATTCAGTTATCAAACATTGTAATAATTCATTGGCAAATTTGATTGGTTATTCTCCATACGAAATAATTGGGAACCCGATGGATTATTTCGTAAGTGAACCTTACAAACCGATAATTAAAAAGTATTATGAATTGAAATTATCTAACCAACCCGCACCAAAACAATATTCAATCGAAATCGTTAGCAAAGATAATGTTACTATACCAGTATTAGTAAGTGTTGGGAACTTCAGAAGAGAAAAAGATTTCTATTCAGTAGTCCTAATTAAAGACATAAGAGACGAGCTTGCAAAACAGGAGGAGTTCACAAAAAAAGAAATTCAATTCACAGAAATTTTTAATAATACTGATGTTTTTATTTGTCTTTGTGATCTTGATGGTAAAATAATCGTTTCAAATAAAAGCTTCGATGGATTATTTGGTTTTTATGATAAAATATCAGGGGATGTCAATCTAAAAAGTTTGTTTAAAGATAAAAAGATATTAGACTTTTTCAATTCTGTTTCCCAAAATCCGCAAAAAGTAAGTAAAGCAAATTTTAGATTAAGATTGGATTTGAAAGACAGG
The DNA here is from genome assembly GCA_025056745.1 of Ignavibacterium sp. GTDB lineage: Bacteria > Bacteroidota > Ignavibacteria > Ignavibacteriales > Ignavibacteriaceae > Ignavibacterium. The sequence continues at coordinate 17,601 of JANWVQ010000060.1, read as the reverse complement.
TCAAGATGGTTAAATGTTTATTTGAATGTTTTGAAATTTAAAAATACAGTTATCGGAATTTTATTTTCGATGACTGATGTTAGCAAAGAAGTAGAACTCCAAGCTAAAACAGAATTTGAAAGATTGCTGCTACAAAATTTAATGAACTCATTTCCAGAATCAATTTACTTCAAAGATGAGTCGAGCAGATTTATCAGAGTTAATAAAGCAACATTAGAGAAATTCAATCTTAAAAGCTTTGATGAAATAATTGGCAAAACTGATTTCGAATTGTTTGAAAGTGAACACGCAACTGAGGCACGAAACGATGAAATAAAATTAATAAAAGGTGAAGCTGAATTTATCCAGGAAATTGAAAAAGAAACTTATAAGGATAAAAAGAATAAGTGGGTTCTCACAACAAAAATACCATTGAAAGACAACGAAGGTAAAATCATTGGTACTGTCGGTATTTCCAGAGATATCACTGAAATCAGAAAAAATGAAATTGTTCTGGAAGCTCTTTTCAAAGTTTCATCTGCAATAACAAAAGTTGAAAATCTTGATCAACTCTTCAGAGAAATTCATAAAATAATTAAAAGTTTGATGAAAGCAGATAATTTTTACATAGCTTTGTATGATGAAGAAAAGAAAATGATCTCTTTCCCTTATTTTGTAGATGAATTTGATCCACCCCCCCAACCAAGGAAATTAAAAAGAGGATTGACTGAATATATTCTTAGAGTAAAAGAACCGATGTTGATTGATAGAAAAAAAGATCTCGAACTTCGTCTCAAAGGTGAAACTGAATTAATTGGAGAGCCTTCTGCTATTTGGTTGGGTGTACCTCTGAAAATTAATGATAAAGTCATTGGTGTAATTGTAGTGCAAGATTACGATGATGAAACCACTTATGGTATTGAAGAAAGAGATATTCTAAATTATGTATCTGAACAAATTGCTTTAGCAATCAATAAACTCTCAGACGAGCAAAAACTTAGAGAATACTCTAATGAGTTAAAGGAATTAGTTGCAACGAAAGATAAACTCTTTTCAATTATCTCACACGACTTAAAAAGCCCAATACAAGGAATAATGGGACTTTCTGAATTATTAATTGAAGATTTAGATTTCCTTTCTCCAGATGAATTGAAAGAAGATTTAATGGAGATTAATAACTCTGTTAAATCTCTTTATAAGCTAATTGAAAATCTTCTTGATTGGTCTCGTTTTCAAACCGGTAGAATGCAATTGAAACCAGTTACTCTTAATGCTTTCATCTTAGTTGATAATGTCATAAATACATTAATTCAAACTGCAAAACTCAAAAACATTAACATTTACAATGACGTTGATCCAAACCATTTTATAGTTGGAGATGAAAATCTATTACGATCACTTTTTCATAATCTTATCTCCAATGCCATTAAGTTTACAAATCCAAAAGGGGAAATTAGGATTAAATCTGAAGATACAATTTCTAAAATACTTTTTGAAGTATCTGATAATGGTATTGGAATTAGCCAAGAGAATCTTGATAAAATATTCAAATTTGACTCTTCAGTTACTACTGTTGGAACAAATAATGAAAAAGGAACAGGTTTAGGATTAGTTCTATGTAAAGAAATTGTTAATGCTCATAAAGGTAATATTCATATAGAAAGTGAAGTTGGAAAAGGTACTAAGATATCATTTGATTTGATAAAACCAGTTTAATTCTGATTTAGTAATTCTTGCCGCATTTTTCTAATCCTTTGGAGTCTTTCACTGAGTTGTGATTTTTCATAATCAGATAAATCATTAATAGAAAGTATTTCATTACAAATTTTTAAAGCTTGTTTTTTTTCACCTGACTTTTGAAGTTGAATTGCAATTTTATGATTAATAGTTATCTCACGTACTCTGTTTTCAAGCTTTAAATCTTTATATGAATTTAAGAGTTGTGTGTACAATAAAATTGATTGACTTAAATCAATATTCTCATAAATTCTTGCGAGTGCCTCTTTGAAGAGCCTTGATTGTGGAAATTTTCTCAGTGCTAATTCAGCCAAATTCTTTGCTTTTAAGTATTCTTTTTCATTTATGAAAATCCAGATTAAAGAATAAATGGCAAGATGAGAATTGTAACTGTTGTTTCTAATTGATGTCTCAAGTTGGTTAATTGCAATAGCTCTTTCATCTTTTACAAAAGGCAACCAACTTAAAAATTTTAATTTATCACTGCGCCAATACTTGAATGTTCCCACAGCTAAAAGTGCATCTTGAAATGAACTGTCTTGATTTAGAATATCTTCAAATAAGTTGTATGATTTTAATCCAATCGAAAATGCATCTAAGATGCTACCATTTATAGCAAGATAATAAGCATTGTAACCTTCAGTTAAAGCATAATAATACTTATACCATAGATTATTTTTATTTTCCTTAAGAAGATTTTCAGAAATTTTTTTTGCTTCGTTTAGTGAAGAAATAATTTGATCTTCATCGAATGGAATCCCATAATCAAAACTTTTGGCTATAAGTGTAGCTGCCAGATAAATCTTACCTAAAGGTAATTTGGGATGTTCTTCGTCAAGTTGACGAAATGTTCTTTCAGCTATTTGATAATTTTGTTTTACGATTTCATTTATACCATTTCTAAGTAATCTGTCAATATTCTCATTTGGATGAGTTTGTGAATAGTAATTTTGATTAATTACGAGAAAAATTATTATTAAAAATTTAAAGTGTTCCAAACGTTCTATCTCCTGCATCACCTAAACCAGGTAGGATGTATCCTTTATCATTTAATTGTCTATCGAGGACTGCTGCAAATATTTTTACATCAGGATGGATTTTTTGAATTCTTTCAACTCCAACAGGTGCAGCAACTATGCAAACAAAATATAAATTTTTAACACCTCGCTTTTTTATATAATTAATAGCTTCAACTGCGCTTCCACCAGTGGCTAACATTGGATCCAACAAAATAACTTCTGAATTTTCTAATTGTTGTGGAGTTTTGAAATAATACTCAATAGGTTCTAAAGTTTCTTCATTTCTTTGTAATCCGATGTGTCCAACTTTAGCATTTGGAATTAATTCAAGAAAACCATTTACCATACCAAGTCCAGCGCGAAGAATCGGAATTAAAACTACTTGCCTTGATAATTCAAATCCTATGGTTTTTTCAAGTGGAGTTTCAATCTCTTTTTCTGTTAATGGAAAGTTTTTTGATACTTCCACGCATAAAATGCTAGAAATTCTCTCTACAGTAATTCTAAAAATTTCTGTTGAAGTATTTACATCCCTTATTATTGTCAAATCCTTTTTTATCAAAGGATGATCAACTATAATAAAGTTATTCATTCCGCACCTTTGAATTTTGATTTGAATGACAAAGTGATTGGTACACCAACATAACCGTATTTCTTTCTTATTAAGTTTTCAAGAAATCTTTTATAATGATCAGCAATTTCTTTAGGATGGTTTGTAAAGAAAATGAAAACAGGATAGTGTTGACCACCCATAGTGACGTATTTTATTTTAACTTCCTTACCTGTTTTTGTTGCAGGTGGAGGACTTTTTTCTATTTCACCTAAAAGAAATTCATTTAATTCACTGGTTGGAATTCTCTTTTTCCTCTCAGTTTGTACGGTTTTGCTGAGTTCAATAAGCTTAAAAATTCTTTGTTTTGTTAAAGCCGAAATAAAAATTATATGAGCAAAGTCTGCTGAACCGAGTTTTGCTTTAATAGCCTTCTCATAAGCAACTGCAGTGTTTTGATCCTTTTTAACCAAATCCCATTTATTAACAGCAATTATAAGTCCTTTTCTCCATCTGATAACTTCATCAATTATTTTTTGATCCTGATTTTCAAAACCTTGAGTTGCGTCGATCAAAACAATAGCAACATCACATTCACCAATTGCCCTGTACGTTCTAATATTAGAGAAAAACTCTATGCTTTCTTGAACTCTACTTTTTTTTCTTAGACCAGCAGTATCAATTAAAATAATTTCCTCGCCATAATATTTGAGAATTGAATCAATGCTATCACGTGTTGTCCCGGGAATTGGAGTTACAATACTTCTTTCTTCTCCTAAAAGTGCATTCACTAAAGATGATTTCCCTACATTTGGTCTTCCGACAATCGCAATTTTCAATCGATCTTCAACTTGCTCTACTTCATATTTATTGAAATTACGAGTTAATCTGTCAAGTAAATCGCCTAATCTTCTACCACTGAGTGCAGAGATATCATACATTTCATCAATTCCAAGTTCGTAGAATTCTGATATAAGATTTTTTTGAATTTCATTATCAACTTTATTTATAACAAGATGAAAATCTTTTTTTGACTGCCGAAGCATATCAATAATTGTTTTATCAATTGGATTTATTCCAGATTTGAAATCAACGAGGAACAGAATTGAATCAGCTTCATTAATAGCTGCTTCGACTTGCTCTCTAATCGCTGTTTCAAATAAATCAGATGATTCAGGGACATAACCACCAGTATCAATCAATCTAAACTTTTTACCGTTCCATTCACATTCGCCGTAATTTCTATCACGAGTAACCCCGCTGACATCATCTACAATAGCGTCTCTTTTACCAATTAAACGATTGAATAGAGTTGACTTACCAACGTTTGGTCTTCCAACAATTGCAACAACAGGTAATCTCATAACAAAAGAATTTTATTAAAATTTATACTTCAAATAAAATGTTGGAAACATTTCGTAATTATCAGCTACTTTAATAGCATCCATTCTAATATTTATGGCTAAGTTTTTATTAAAACTCACGGCTGACCAAACAGCATCCAGCGCACTTAAGAAATGATTCACATAAATTCCAACCACTGCCTTTGTAGATATATTATACAAATCATTTGCTTCACCACGCAATCCGGAGTAATATGCAAAGCTTGGTGATATTTCAAAATTATTACTACCACCTCGAAAATCCCACCAGCCAGGACTGAATTGATGATACTTTCCAATCATTTCATAGTATTGTTGCTCTCCGTGTCGAGCGAGCGTATGTGAAAAACCACTTATTTGTCGTTCAACTGCGTTTAGTTCTTCCCAATTAACCCTTTCCCAAGGTTTGAGATTAGTGTTGGGATTTATCTGAATATTTTTACCTTTGTATTGATTAATCCATTGAACGTATCGAACGACACTCCAACCGGAATTATCGGTGACATTATCAGCATAGTTTTCAAACTCTTTTGTTTTGTTATCGCCTTTATTGTTATAAATAATTGCAACTGTAATCAACGCTGCTTCCAATGCAAGAAAAACTCCAGCTTTTATGTAAGACTCTGAATAAAACTCTCCAGCGCCCGGTAGAGCAGCTGACAAAAGTCCTGCAATCATTGGCGATTTTTTATTGTCTGATTTTGAAATGTTCAAATTTATATCTGGGTAAAGTTCTGAGTTAAATTCTTTCAAAATTATTTTTGAGTCAGCATTTAAATTTCCAGTTAGAATGAGACTATCTTTAATTTGAGCAAATGTATAAATTGAATACAACAAAAAAGTTAACAAATAAACTTTTATCATAAATCTCACCTAAGTTTTTTATTGTTAAAGAAATTCAATATTGAAAAATCGAAAAGGACTCCACCATAAAAATTCCATTCTTTTCCATAAGTAACTGTTTTATTGTTTATCACTCGATTGAATTTGTCAAATGAATATGCTGCGTGGAAAAACAGACTTGTTGGAAAAAGATAATATGAACTCATCTGTATTCTTAATTCGGCACCAGCACCTTTTTTGAATTTTGATAACGAAGGAATTTTCCCATTCCAAGCATTACCTAAATCTGCATTTATTGAGAAGAAAATTTTATCAACATAAAGATGACCAATTCTCGTATCAATATTTCTAAACAATGGGAAACGATAAGTCAAATTTAACCAAGCAATCTCATTTCCACTTATTGCATAGAATGGATATGATTTCATTCCTATTAATCCACCTAGATAAAAATCGAAGAAGTCTGGAACTTGAGGGCCTAAAATCGAACCCAATCTTAGAGTAGTATTGATTGTGTGAGATTTAAAGATAGGATAGTAAAATCCAGACTTCAATTCGATTTTATGAAAGTTAAAATTTTTATACAAAGGTTTTAATAGTCCATCTTCTACAGTGTATTCGCCTTCAGAATTAAACTTATTAAACTCATAATTATAAGTTAGATCAAATAGTAATCCAGCGGGATTTATATCACTATCTTTAGTTGGCGAAATTGCTTCAAAAGAATATTTTACTTCAAAATTTCTACCTATGAAATAATTATCTTTAAGTGTTGGATAAAGAGTATTATCTGGTAAAATAAAACTTCCTAATGCAGCAGTGTAAGTTGAATAAACAAATTTAAGTTGAAGATTATCATTTCTACTGAACATTCTGTGTTTAACAATAAAATCAGCTTCGAAAAGATCGTAAGTTACATCAGTAGGAATTGTATAGTCGTAATAAACAACTCCATTGACTGTATCTGCACCGAAATTAACATCAACATTTGCTTTTCTGCTAATGCTATAAAGTTCTAATGAAAGTTCAGGTCTCAAACCAAGTGCTGTAATTAAAGGCAATTTATTTTTATATTCAAACTGAAGGAACAAATCTCTTTCCATTCTCGTATTGATTGAACCTCCAGCAAAAATTGAATAACGATTTAACATATCACTTGAAGTTAAAAAAACACCAGGTTTTAATTTTTCGGTAAATGTATTTCCTGTATTGTAATTATCAAATCTAATGAAAGGGAAGAAAGTTAATTTTGAAAAAGCGCCTGTATAATTTTTTGAATTAAAAACGGGTATTTCATAGTCATTGAAATTTTTTAATGCTTGTATATTAAATCTATCAATATCCCCATTTGGCTTGTCCTTATCTAAAGGTGGATTATTTATCCAAACATATTTTGAAGTTGAGTCAATATCTTTTAATTGATCTTTAGTTAAGAGAAAAATTTTATATCCAGAGGAGGTATAACCAGCATAAACAATGTCGCCGTTTGAATTTCTATCACTCATAAAAGCACCACCAAGAACATTAGTTAATCTTCGTTTTTCTTTTGTGTTTAAATTGAATGAATAAACATTGAAAATACCAGTTTCATCACTTGAATAAATAATTTCATAAGATGAAATGAATTTTGGATTTCTCTCATCGTTTCCTGTTTTCAAGATAAATTCAACTTTACCACCATCAGAACTTATCAAAGCAATATCACGAGTATGATGATAAGAAAAGTCAAAAATAATTTTAGAGTCGTCCGGAGAAAATTTTGGATTATAAACCTGCTCACCATTAGAATAAAAAGTTAACTGTCGAAAATTCTTTCCATCGATATCAACGATTCCAAGATTAGTTGTTCCGTCTCTTTGAAAAAGAAAAACAATTTTACTACCGTCATTTGAAACGTGTGGATGATTTGCTCTTAGATTATAAGTTAATCTTGTTTCTTTTTTTGTTTCAATATCATATACGTATAAATCGTGAACGTTATACCAATTTGGATTATCATCACTAATTTTTGAATAAACGACTTTTTTAGTGTTGGGAATAAAGGAAAAAGTTGAACGAATTCCTGTTTTTATTAAAGTTTCTTTTTTTGAAACAATATCATATTCATAAAGAGATGAAGGGGAGAAATAATCTGAATTTTTGTTTGATATATAATAAATCTTTTTTCCATCTGATGAGAAAATTGGATAAAAATTACCGAAACCTTCGTCAGCAATTTTTTCTCCCGCAACTAGATTAGAACGAACTTTCTCCGTTCTATTCAAATAATCCGATTTAAGAAATTGCGTCCATTCATCATAAATCTCTTGTCCACTTTTGCCTAAAACTTTTTCAAATGCTTGGTCAATTGTAAAGACTGAAAAATTACCAAGAGTTTTTGTAACCTCTCTGATTTTATTTTCACCATATTTTTGAGAGATGTATCTAGTTAAAGCAAAGCCGGAATTATATACTGATTCATTACCAAGACTTGTTTTGCCAAATACTCCCATTTGATTCCAAGTAAGAAAATTTCCATCCAAAGCATACATTCTCAAAATCATATCTCTATGTGTATCCCAATTATCATAATCAAATTCTTTACGCATATATTGAGCAGTTCCTTCTGCGAACCAAGCAGGAATGTTTATCATTGCTAATGGATATGAGATTAAAAGATTTGGAAATCCATATAGAATATCTGGTCTCCTTTTGTCTTCATATCCTAAAACTTGAAGAAATACAGCAGGTAATCTACGAGAGGATTTTATTCCAGCTTGAATCTGAACTAAATGAGTAAATTCGTGAGAGATAACATTCCGAAGCCAATTGTGTGTCCCGCGTAAATCAAAATCTAAAGCGCTTGTCCAGATTTCAATTTTATTATCGAAAAAATAAGTAGCTCCATTTGAGTAATCATCTATGTCCTTAATTATGTAATGAACTTCTTCTGGTTCATATTCGTAAAGTGAACAAATTGGTTCCCAAATTTCATCAGCAATTTTCGCTACTACTCGTGCAGTTCTTTCGGCTTCTTCGTGGTAGTGAACCTGAATTTTTTTCCCTTTGATTGTTCTCCAATTAAGTTGTGGATGAAACTCAGTGAATTGAGCATAGGATATAATTTGATGAAGCAAAAATATTAGGATTAATTTTTTCATAAATTGGAATATTTCGGATTATTTGACAACTGCAATTTTAATAACGGTTGATTCTGTTTTGCCTGAATTACTCTTGGCTTCTATCCTTGCTAGATAAACTCCGCTTTGAATTGAAGATACATTCCAGATTATTTCATTATCAAATCCGCCGCGAGCTGTAGAAACTAATTCATCAACTTTTTCGCCAGCTAAGTCAAAAATCTTGACATTAACAGTTGCATCTTCTGAAACATAAAATCTAATCGCAGTGGTTGATTCATAAACAGGATTTGGATAATTGTAAGCTCTGTTTTCTGGAAAAAATCTGTTATAACTTATTGAAGATGAATATTCATAAGCAAAGTTAAGATTTTGTTTATTTCCGTTTAACTCACTCCAGTCAATTTTAGAAATGATTGAAGAAATTTTCCAAGAATAAAATTTATTTTCTTTATCAATAGCTGAAAGGCAGATTTTATCATCGAAAGTAAATAATGAAGGAGAAGCAAAATTGTTTTTTCCAATGGAAATTGGAAATCCATCCACTAATTTTCCAGTGCCGCCGTTAATTGCATAAATATTTCCTTTTTTAGTAAATGCAATTATTTCAGATTTGTTATCACCCTCTATATCTGCCGAAAGGAGCCAGCCATTGAATTCATCATCTTTAATTGTAAATGGGAAATTATCTGCTCGTGCTCCTTGTAAATTAAAAGCTTCAATCTTATTTCTATCTGAAGTTACAATATAATTTGTTCCATCGGATTTCAAATCTGAAAGAATAAATTTATCGCCTGAAGTATAGCTTATTTCAAATTCTGAATAGATTCCATTTTTGTTAAAGATTTTAATTTTTCTTACCCCACTTTCAGCTAATAAGACTATTGCAAGACTTTCGTTTTTGAACTTTGTTGCAGCAAAATCGAAAAGAACCTGATTCTTCAAACTGTGAGTAACTCCATCAAGATAAACTAAAAATTCCACATTTGAATTTCTTTTCTTTCCTAAAGCAGAGATTCTTGTATCAATGGAAAGTTTTTCAATCTGATATTCTTGGTTGATGATTATTTCTCTTCTCGGTTGAAGGTTACCGGATAAATAAGAGCTCAAATCGAAGAATAAAATTTTTCCCTCGTATGTTGGAACAATAATATCAATAGTTTCATTGGGATTCTTAAACAATACTGGTGAACCAGATATTGAAAATGTTGTATTAAAACCACCTTGGTTAAGATTATTTCCGGTAATCTGTATATAATTTATTCTTGATGGAAATTGTAAACGAGAATCGTAAGTTGCACCTATTATATAATTCGAACCTCCAAATTTTATAACTGCTGGTTTATAGTCAGAGAAATTTGTGATGCTGTCAATTGAAGTTGAATCAATTATAAATAGAGTTTTTCCAATCAAAATAATTTGCTTTGAAGAATTATCATCAAGAGATGAAATTGATTTGGCAGTTTCAGATGTTGGAAATTGTTTTGTGTAAATTGGCTTGATTATAGAATCCCTAAAAGCGACTTTGAAAGTCATTAAATTTTTTGATTCAGAGAAATCAAAGATTGAAATTAAACTATTAGCACCAGTATTAGAATGAGTTGAAGGACGACTATTTTTATCAAATCTGTTTTTATAAAACTGAGAAGTATTTCCAGCATACCAAAGATCGAATTGATTCCCTTCACCAACTAATTCATCTCCAAAGATAGTCCTAAATTTTTCACCAATGTCTTGAATTCCATCAGCTTCTTCAACATCAACTCCGCGCATTTTTTTATCTGAATTAATTTTATTGTCTGCGATTTTTTGTGAAATGATATTTTCATCAATATGCCAAATTAAAATACCGTTTCCGGGAATTGCCCAATCAAATTCATCGACATTGACAATTACACCAGCTAAAGAGTCAGTGTCAAAACTTCTGAAACCAGTTGTGTCTTTTACAAAGGATTTTGAAAATTCCTGATTACCAATTCTGTATGTTATTACAGCACCATTTTTTAAAACATCTCTTTGTTTATTTTCAATTAGAAAATATTCTGAAGAATTAATAGGAATTTTTATTATATATGGTTGATTTGAACTAGCCAATTTAGCTGGAAGAGTCAAATCCTTAATTAATTCAGAAGGAGACAATTCTAAAATTTCATTTGGTGAAACCCATCCTAAATAGATTTTCTCCCAAGCTGATGGTTCTGGAGGAAAACATCCATTATATGCAAATATTGATTGACCATCCATTAAACCAAATCTTCCAATTGCACTAAGTCCAGTCTCTGTATCAAATAAATCAGGTAACCCTAAATGACTTGCAACTGTTGAAACCAACAAACCATTTATTGTAAGTTCAACTAAGGAAGTTCCTGTCAATGTCTGAAGTTCCCTCGACTCAGTAGAAGGAATTATAGCAGAATTTTTAATTCTGAAATTTCCATTTTGAACAGGGAATCCGTTAAAGTCTCCACCAAAAATTGATTTCAATGCTTTCTCTGATAAGTAAACAGAGGGAAGGTCTCTCTCATTTCCTAAACTTCCCGGTAAAGTAACATCTCTTCCAACTCCTGCGTGAAAAATTAAGAACATATTATAGTCTGAAAATCTGAAATTTGGATATAGTTGATTTGCAAGTGTCCAAACTTCTTTTGCGAATTCTCCCAAGGGAGATAAATCATTTGATTTTGGAGGAGGGGAATAATTTCTCATTGTCTTTGAAACCGAGAAAGTATCGGGAAGAATAAAATACTCAATATTCAACTTTGAATTAGAAACTTTTCGAAAATAATTTTTTACAAATTCAAGATGATTCTCAAAATATTTTCTATCGTGCGGAAGAGGGTCTAAAATTGAGTTACCATAATTTTTTGAATACATTGATCCAAACTTACCATTTCCAAAAGTGGAAGCATCTTTATCTTCCTGAAAACTCACCATCACTGCAAGAATTTTTAATGTGTCTGCCAGTAAGGGTGAGGAGTTTGGAAAAGGATTAACTTTTATATTAAAACTTTGGGCAGATAAACTGCCCAAAGCAACATAACATAATAGGAGCGCAAAGATTTTTTTCATTAATTATTAGATTCCCCTTGGTAAACCTCTAGTGGATTCAGGGACAGCACCCCAACCAATTAAAACAGTAAATCTAAGAGTATCTGAAAGAGGATGGTTCTCGCCATTTTTAAATACAGAGGTTGTTATATAACTAAAGTCAAATCCATAAATGTCATATCTGATACCTGCCCCAAATGTTACAAATTTTCTATTTCCGTAAGCTGGGTCTTCATAGAAAAATCCAGTACGCAATGCGAATAGAAAATCACCCGGAGTTCCATACCAATATTCCATTCCCATAGAAGTTACTATGTCACGCAATTCTTCTCTAAAAGGTTTATCTCCCCAAGCAGTAAAAATGGCTTCATAGAATTCTTTTGAACCGGTGCTATCTCTGCTTACCAATAACTTACTAAAATCAAGAGTGTATGTTAGTGAATTAAATTCATCGCTAAAGATCCTATAAGCAAAACCAAGTCTGAAATTTGTTGGTATTGGGTCAGCTTGAGCTTTATCGATGTAATAAATTTTAGGCCCGAGATTACTTAAATTCATTCCAATAGAAAGTTGATTTCCAATATCTATATCAGTGAATGGCAGAAAAAGAGTTCTTGGTCTCCACATTGCACCGATGTCGAAGCTAACAGATGTTGCAACACCTTTACCTTTTTCTTGACCAACAGAAACATCAGAAAGTCTACTGTGAATTAATCTAAAGTTAAATCCCAAACCCCAGTCAGGATGAATTTTAGTTGCATATCCCAAAGTAAGTGCTGCATCAAAGGAGCGAAAAGTTCCAAGTGGGGTTGGATCTGTTTCACCAGTTCTTACAAATTCTCCAAAGTTCATATAAGTTATACTTGCAGTAACACTACCATTTAACTCTTCTATATATTGTCTGAAAGTTAAATAATCATAGAATAAATCGAGTTTAAATTGTGGTAACCAGTTACTATGGGTTATACTTATTTCTGTCCCGGTTTGAAAAGCGATGCCTGCTGGATTCCAGAATATAGCTGCTGAATTATCTGCTAATCCTGTTCCAGATTCACCGACACCTCCAGCTCTTGAATCTGGAGCGAGAAGTAGAAATGGTACTGCTGCTTCACCTTGTGCAAAAGTTTTTACAAAAAATGTCATCACAAATATTACAAGCATTAATCTCTTCAAAGATTTCATTAAGTTTTTCCTCCGATTTGTTATAATCTGTTCATAATTAAAGTTAAAATATAAGAAATTTACTTGACTTAATTTTTATCTAAGTTTTGCCATTCTACCAAGAATATCTTTTTTATAAGCTCCATCAGTTGATGTTAAAATCATTTTATAAAGATATGTCCCATTTGATATTTCATTGCCATCATTATCTTTTCCATCCCAATCTATGATAACATATTTTTCATTAATATTGAATTGCTCAATTGTTTTAATCAACCTTCCAGCAATTGTATAAATTTTTATCTTCACATTAATTGGCTTAAGTAAATTATGCTGAAATGTAAACGTCGTAGATGATGTAAATGGATTTGGATAGTTGTAAACATCTCTGACAACTAAATCTTTATCACCAACGACAGTAAAATATGATTTTTCAACAGAAAAATTATTGAAAATATCCCAGGCTTTAATTTGTATTGAGTATTCTCCATTAGATAGATTATTGAATCTGTAATTAACTCTTCCAGATTTTCCACCCGCATCTAAATCACCAACAAAATAATTTGTAAAATCAATTGGATTATTAAATTGCTCATTCAATATACCTTCAAGTTTATGACCGATACCTGTACCAGTAGTATTTAATCCAGTTTCATCAAAAAGTTTTATAATTAAAGTTGGATTTGTTCCTACCAAATAAGAGTTCTGATAATTTTCATCATCAAAGAAAATTTCAATTTGAGGTCCATTGCCATCGTTTGAAACAGAACTGTCAGTTCCACCCACAATTATATTTGATGTGTAAGCGATTCCATCAAATTTATTATTAAAGAAATAAAAATTTATTTTACCATTTCGATTTTCATAAGAAATATCTTTAGGCACATTAAATTCAGCACTAAAAATTCCATTTCTAACACTGACTCTACCCCGGAAAATAATTGAGTTTTGAATTGTCATATTACTGTTTATTTCAGGTAACTGAACAATTCTTTCAGAGTCAAAAACTGTTAAAATTCCCTCTCCATTAAAATCAGAATTTGTAGTATTATTTTGATTCAAAACTCTTCCAAAAACTCTAACTTTACTCATCGCTTTTATTTGAATCGGTGAACTTAAGTCTCTACCGTTTATTGAATCTATTCTTGCATTTAATACAGGGATGTTAAGCCTTAAAGTCGGATCACCAAAAAGATGATATTTTTTATCATTAACTGAATTATAGGTCCTTTTTAATAGAAAAAGTGCGCGACCTAATGTTATTGGCAAGTTCAAAGTATCTCTGGTTGTGTTAAAAAGTATATTTACCCAAGCTTGATTCATAGCCTCATTCTGACCAGAAAACACCAATCTTGATGAAGTCAAAGCTCCAATTGAACCAAAATCTTTCATAAGAACTAAAAGTTCTGTTCCGCTTTGGTAATTTGGTATATCGTAATATCCAAAGTCACAAGTTGCAGCAGTAAGAAAGAATAATCTTTTGTTTTTTAATTGTGGAATGGTTACTGATTTTTCAAAGACGATTTCATAGGTCCAAACTTCAGGATTTCCGTGACCAACAAAATTCAGAAACAGAGTACCTTCATTTATTGATTTCACAAGGGCATCATTAACAGCTGGTTTTCTTCTGCCTGCTGAAGTTACAACAGGCGGATATGATGCAAGATATATTTTATTAAAATCAAGATATTTCGGAAAATAGAAATTTGCTAATCTTTCACAAGCAGCTGTATGAATTGGACCATCATCACTGCCAGTATTAATTCCATCATCGGCGAGTAAAGTTATTAAATTTCTCCAAGGGCTTAAATCACTATTTTTTTCATAATCTATAATCTTATTTATGAAATTTGTTGCTTCAGTTAGATTTCTTGAAGGAATTCGACCAATTGCCAAATCAACAATAGAATCATCTCCGACGATCGCAGCGAAATAATCATCTGTTGTATAAGAATCATTAAAAGAATAAACATAAGAAAGAGATTCCTCTGTTTGCCAAGTTGGAATAATATTATCATTGAATCCTTCTAAGTTTTTATAGTCGTAAGTTCCTTTACCTAATAATAAAACATATTCAGGTTTTACTTGCCAATTGTTGAATGCAAATCTTATATAATCACGAATCGCTGTAACATCCAAAAGCCCACCAGAAAATTCATTGTAAATTCTTTGAACATCAACAACGTAAGTTGAAATAGGAGGAACCGTTTGCGATTCACGATGTGATTTGAGCTTATTTGCAGCTTCAAGTTGTTCCCTGTTTGTTATAATTATAAACTTAGCTCCAATTTGTTCGCCTTTAAGGTTTTGATTTGAAACCTCAACAGGATTTGACGGAGATTTTAATTTACTTAATTCAATAGCATAATATTTTGATCTTCTTTCAGCTGATTCTAAAAATTGAAATCGACATTGTCCCCCACTTAATTGTATAAAATTATCAACGACTTTAACATTTGAATGATCTGTGATATCAAAGACTCTAAAATTAGTAGAAGAAAATCCACTAAGTAGATATTCTACCACTCCATTTACTTGGTCAGAAAAAACTAACAAATTATCATCAGTAGCTTTAAGTTCTTTTCGATATTCAATTGTGAAATAGTCTAAATAACCAACAGAGGTTTGAGCAGAGGGATTTATTCTAAAAGTTAATACACTCCTATTATCGGGTAAATTTCCTTGAAAGACTAAATTTCTGAAATACTCTCTGCCAACAGTATATTTTTGATTACCATATCCGAATAAAAGGTCATTCAATAATTGATTTCCATTTTCTGAAACATTAAGAGTAAGATTTGTGGAGGAATTGACGACAAATCTAAAAGAATATTTTATTGGTTCTGATGATATTCTATGATCTAATTTATTAATATAAGTTCTTTGATTTAATGATGCAGTAAAATTATCTCCAACAAACTGTCTCCCTGATTTTAGAAGATTGATTTTATCTTCTTCAAAGCCAATAAAAGCCACTGTAGAATTTTGCTGATAATTTGCGGTCTGAGATAGGCTATTTTTTTTATCCATACGTTTACCTCGAGCTCCACCAGAGGTAATCCAATAATAATTTGATTTAGAATATGGATGAAAAAATCTGATTATTGTTTTTCCGTCGTTATTGTAATCAAAGAAGTGAATACCGCGACCATAAAAAAGAATATAATCTCCTTCATCAAACTTACCATCCTCTTCACCCACAACAAGAATTGCATTTTCCACTAAGTCAAAGGGACGGGAGGCACTGTTTGACTCTGGTAAAACTTTTCCTCCATTATTGTAAATTTTAATTGTTCGCGGATCAACACTATTTGGGTCTATTCCATAAGCTGAAAGTTGGGAACGATTTATTCTGTAGAAACCCTCTTCGTTAATTTCAAATCTAAACCACCTACCTGATGAGAGAACACTGTTGATGTTATTTGTTTTATTTAATGAACTTCCTGATTGACTCCAAAATCTTGCAACTTCGAAATTTAGAATTTCAAATTCTGAAAAATTATCTGCTGGTTTTTGAGAAATTACACCACTTGTGAAATTTACTTTAAAGACTATTTCATTAAAAAGTAATATTTTATTTTCTGTTGGAATGAATCTAACAGGATTTAAGATAAGATTTTGAATAATCAAATCCCTTGAAATTCCAGAATTACCAAATTCAACTAATGGAATATCTTTATATTGAAAATATTCTTCATTTTGAATATATCTTAAAAAAGAGTTATTTGAATCTTGAACTACCTCGGGAATTGGTATCAAAATTCCATTTAATTCTTTTGAGCTTGTTCTTAAAATTTCTATGGTATTTCCATATTCAGAAGGTATTCCAATTGTTACGATTCTCGATTGTAGATCTGGACTTCCAATTTTTAGGTTTGATTTATTTATGCCGAACTTAATTTTAACTGTTCTGAATAATTTCCCATCAATTTTAATTTGAGATGTATCTGTGAAGATGGGTTTGTAAGAAATAATAAGATAGTCAAAATTTGATTCAACTATTCTTATTTCATCTTGAGAATAGATTAATGTATAAGCTACAAACCAAAGAATAATAGGGAATTTGCTTTTCATTATTGATTAATTAAAAGTTATATACGCCAATATAAAATTAAAGTAGCAAAACTCTCTATTATTCTCCGATTTTTAATCGAAAGATATATAATTATTTAATTATATGTCAAGACAATTATTCAATTGACAATTAAATTTAATGATTATTATTTTCATAAGGAGAACTATTTATTGCAATTTAAATTAACTTACATTGAATCTGGATGCCACAAAGTAAACAGACATAAAGAAATTAATAATTATCTCTCCATTAAGACACTAAGTCACAAAGAATCTTTGTGCCTTCGAGTCTTTGTGGTATTTATTTCATTAAATTTATATTAATCAATTTTTCATTGAATGTATACTTTATAAATATCAACAATAAAAAGGTTGGTATAATCGTTATTCGTATTTAATTGAATTGTAATACAAAAGCAATTAAACATTTAGAATTTAAAATTAAAAATTATCTTATAATTTATGTTCTGAATGTATTAAGAATGGCTAATTTTTTATCGTATTGTGTTTAGATAAAATATCAACTCTAAGAAAATAATTTTTAATAAATAAAAATTTGTTTTTTTAAAATATTAAATTTATTTTTGTTGCTCTAAAAATTGGGCGGACGCCGGAGTTGGAGAGCCGGGGCGGACTGTAAATCCGTTGGCGTGAGCCTTTGGGGGTTCGAATCCCTCGCCGCCCACAAG
>JANWVQ010000011.1 GCA_025056745.1 Ignavibacterium sp. | reverse complement strand
AGAGATTATCACTATGGCAAATAAAAACAAAACCAAAGAAACAGAAGTCAATCCTTTTAACTTCATTAATTCATTTGTTGATAATGAAAAGAAAAAACAAGACAGTTTCAAACTAATTGAGTTAATGAAAAAATGGTCAGGATTTGAACCTAAAATGTGGGGACCGACTATAATTGGTTTTGGAAGTTATCACTACAAATACGCGAGTGGACACGAGGGCGATGCTCCTTTAATCGGCTTTTCACCAAGAAAGAATGAATTCTCGCTTTACGTTACTGTCCCCGGAAAAGATAATAAAGAGCTTCTCGATAGTCTCGGAAAATATAAAATGGGAAAAGCCTGTATTTATTTCAAAAAATTGGAAGACCTTAATATTGATGTATTAGAAAAAATCTGCAAAACTACTATTGATTATATCCAAAGAAATCACGAATGTGCTTGTAGAAATTGACAAGCAAAATTTATTAACAAAACAACTCATCCTTTAAAAAGATTTGAAGATGAATAGTTCTAATAATCTGCTAAATTTTTAACTATGATAAATTTTGTCTATTTTTGAACCAATTTCAGTGGAATAATAATGCTTGGTGAACAAAAACAACTCAAAGCTCTTGTTATTGATGATGACCCGACAATCACAAAAGTTGTTGCACGGGTTTTAATTAAAAGAATGCAAATGGATGTAAAAGAAGCTAATAGTGCAAAAGATGCTCTTTCTCATCTTGAACAGGAAATTCCAGATATAATTATTGTAGATTATATGATGCCTATAATGACAGGTAAAGATCTTATCACTTTGTTAAAAGCAGATGAAAAATTCAAAAACATTCCAATTATAGTTCTTTCAGCTTTAAATGATCCTGAAATTATCAAAGATATTTTTAGTCTTAAAGTAGATGATTATATTTTAAAACCTGTATCTCCACAAATCATTCACGAAAGAGTTGTCAAAGTCCTGAAAAATGCAAGAGAGAAAAAAGAGATTCAAGGCTCACAGACTATTTCAAATGCAATATTGTTCATTGGCACGAATAAATTTCTTTATGAGGCTTCAGTAGAATTAATAAAAAATAAAATCGATTTTGCCGATTTTAGTAATTTACCTAACAAAGCTTTTAACCTTTTCCTTCAAAAACTACATAAAGTTGTGATTTTGGAAAGTGTTTTTACTGATGTTGTCAATAATTTGATTATTGAGAAAGTGAAAGAAGCATCCCCAAATACAAAACTTATATATCTTGTTGAAGAGGACTCTAATTTACTTTTCTTAAGTCAAGACAAAAGTAATTTACCTAAAAATATAGATGATGTTTTATCTCTTAAAGTAAGTTGCCAAAGATTAGCAGATGTAATACAGAGTTATTTTTAGAAATAATTCAAATTATATTAAATCGTCTTCAGTAAATTTAGGTGGTTTTCCTAATTGTTTTAATAATGAATTTATTTCTTTTTTCAGTTCAACCATTTTCATTTCGCGACCGACCATCATTTTATTAATTCTCTCAAGTTCATAAACTCTCTTTTTCATTTCATCTTCAATATTTTTCCTATAAGTAATATCTCTTATAACACATATACATAAGTCATGTTGTTCGATGTCTTTAAATTTCTTCAAATTTATCTCAGCCCAGAAGAAATCATTTTTGTTTTTCATAAATTTCAAAGAAGAAAAAGTTACAGAACCTAATTCAAAAGCCGATTTTATTAAATTATCAAACTTTGAAGTATCATCTTTATGAATGAAATCTAAATAATTATGTTGATTTTGTTCTACTTCGAAATATTTAAATAACTCTTTGTGTTTTTCATTTGAAAATAGGATTACTCCATTTGGGTTTATGATTGAAATAGCGTCCATTGATGCTTCAACTAAGATTTTATACTTCTCTTCACTTTCTTCTAATTTTAATTCTAGTTTTTTTATATCAGTTATATCTCTACCTTCAGCTATTAAATAAATTACTTTACCTTGCGAGTCAAAGATTGGGTTTAATGAAAAATCTACAATTCTTATTTCATTATTTTTATTTGGATGAGTTGTTTCCATTCGATAAAAATTCCCATTAGAAGCAAATTTTATGGCATTTATCAATTTCTTTCGCTCTTCCTCTGAATGATTCCACCAAGGAGTGTCGACAAAAGGTTTATTTTTGACCTCATTTTCATTAACACCAATGAAATCACAAGCTGTTTTATTTGCTTCAAGCAAGATACCTTTAGAATCAAGTAGGCCAACGAACTGAAATGATTGATTAAATAATATTTTTAATTTCTGCTGACTCTCTTCAAGTTGATTCATATAATTTTTTAATTCTGTTATATCTCTACCTACACCAACGAGTCCAATTATTTCTCCTTCGTCGCTATACATAGGAACTTTTGTGGTTGAAATGTAAATAACCCTATTATCTTTTGTAATAATTTTCTCCTCACGATTTATAATTGGATTTCCTTGAATAACTTTCAAATCGTCCTCTATTGCTGCTTTTGCAAATTCTTCTCCGAAAATTTCATCATCACGTTTACCTAAGACTTCTTTTTCATCTTTATAGCCCATCCAAAGTAGATCTGTTTTATTAGTAAGGATTTTCTTTAAATCTTTATCTTTGACGTAAATTGAATCTGGTAAAGTGTTTATTAATGTATTAAGCAAAAGATTTTTCTTTTTCAGTTCTTCTTCGAATTCTTTTTGAAGACTAATGTCTGTAACATAAACTGCAACACCAATAATTTCAGAACCATCATAAATTGGTGAGTAATTATCTAACCAATATGAACGCTGAAGATTTTCATCGCCATATTCTTCAACTAAGTTTAAGTACTCACCATTCAATGCTGTATCAAAATTATTTTTAGCTTTAATCCTATCATTTTCAGATTTAATTGCATCGAGCATATTCATACCTATTTCGATATCAACGCCCCATATTTTTTTCATAGTTTGTTTATGTGAGATTGAAAAAGCTGTATAACAATAGTTTCTATCAAGAGAGAAGATTATAATTCCCCGTGGAGCATTTAGAATTGAAAGTAATAATCTATTATTGTCTCTTATTTGTTTTGTAGTTAGTTTATCTTCGGTGACATCAATCTGGATTCCCCATGCACCAACAATAAATCCATTTTCTATGATACCATACAAGCTATTAACGAAATATTTAACATTACCAGCTTTATCCTTTTCTACCGATTCGGCATTTGAAATTCTGTAATTATTAATAATAAAATTTTTAAGATACTCTACATTATTTTCATCATCAGGAATTAAGGTTGCAGTAAGTGGAATTCCTATTAAGTCATTCTTAGATTGATAACCATACATTCTTGCAAAAACATCATTACATTCAGCTAAGTATCCATATTCAAAGAACATTTTAACCTGTTCAGCGGGTGGCAAAGTTATATCAACAGGTTTTGTTATTTCGTATCTGTAAATCCCCTCTAGAGAAAAATCTATAAATTGTCGGAATCTTTTTTCAGATTCTTCGAGTATTCTCTTTGACTTTTTTAATTCTCTTATATCTCTAAAAAGAATTACAATTACTTTTTGTTTATTACTTTTTTCATAAAAAGTAGATACTTTACAATCAACTGAAATCTCCTCGCCATTTTTAGAAATAATTTCAATATCGTAATAGTTTAGAACATCGTATTCATTAAAATTGGTAATTTTAGATCTGAATTCGGCAGATTTATTTTCATCTTTTATCAAACATATTTGAAATAAATTCTTATTTTCAACTTCTTTAGAATTAATACCTAGAAGTTTTTCAGCAAGATTATTTATTCTTAGAATTCTACACTTCTCATCAACTATGATAAGAGCTTCACTCAGATTATAAATTAAATTTGTGAAAACTGCATCACCATATTTTAATTTTAGAATTAGATTACTTTGAATTCGAGACCTAGAAATAGAAAGGATTATTACACCAGTCACGAAAGAGGAAATTAAAATCAAAAAAATCAACATTTGATATAATTTGTCGTAAAATTCACTCACTGGTCCCAAGAAAAAAACTAAAACATATATAGAAACTTGGGACATCAGAAATAGAATAACTTTCTTTAGTGATACATACTCTTGAATTTCTGAATAGTATTTTTTATTAAAAATGTAAGCATTTAATGATGACAAAACGAGTAAAAAAAGTGATGGTATTAAAAATTCATTTGTTAAAAAAATTCGTGCTGTGAATAACATTAATAGGGTTATCAAACCGGATTTTAATCCGAAAAGGAAAAAAGAGATTGATACTAAAAAAGCGTGACTTAAAAAGATATTTATTTTTGGAAATAATGCTGTTGGCTCTATGAAAGTATAATGAATATTCATACCAATAACACCGATCAAACCAAAGATTAGTCCCTCGGCAAAAGGTTTGAATTTTTCATTAATATTAAATTTATCGAGTAGATAAATACTTAAAATTGATATACTGGTAAGTGAAATGAAATAAATGCTAGCAAGCATAGTCACACCTCATACTTTTTAGTGTAACTAAAAATTTTCTTTTAATAAAGCTCGTCATATTTTGTTAATAGTTCCTCAAAAAGTTTCCAGCAGCGATCAACTACTTTAACTTGCCAATCAAAACAATAATTGGTTAAATATTCGATGGCAAGATTTTTATCTTTCTTATATAAATCTAAAGCTTTTGATTCGATAGATTTTTGATTCACGAATAATTCCTTTTGCCAAGGATCCCAGACAGAGCGAACATCTTTTCTCATATCGCCCCAACGTTGATGAGCCAGAGAACTCATTGCATTAAAAGCCCACCAAGCTGATTTTCTCGTAAATCCATTTTCACGCCCTGGAGTTGAACTTGTCTCTGGTACTTTAGTTATTGAACAGTAATGTGGGGTATAGATTGAAGTAGCAACATTATCCCAGGCGAGCCAGACTAGTCCACCAATTTCTTTTGGAAGCCAGCTCCTGCATTGAATTATAGTTGCATACATTGTATACCAACGAGCAATAGTTCTTTCACCTCTCCAGCCCCAGCCGCCGTTTATTTTGAAAAGTTTATTCATATCATAAGGCATTTGAGGATTTGCTAATGGAGAGATTATTGTTTTACCACTGTCGTCAGTTACAGTCAAATTTTTAGTCATATCAAAATCAGTTCCTTCATAATAATCAGAAAAAATTTCCACCATCTTCTCTAAAGTTATTTTATCATCTGGTTTGACTGAAAAAGGATAGTTCTCTGAATTTGGATCTAATTTTAATGAAGGAGCAACTAGATCAAAGACTCGCCATTCTCTTCTTCTGGCTGCGAGAGAATTTCTATCGGCATAAGCATAGCAAAACTCAAAAGGTCCATTTTTAGGATTCCACCAGCCATTATCAATCGCCACTTGAAAAACGTTTTTTGAAAACATAAAATTTTCAGAATCAGTTGTATCAATTTGTCTTATTCTACTTGCATTCGCATTAACGCTAACGTGATCATCTGGTACTCTTTGAGCAACCCATACAGCACCGATTTTATCTTTACCAGGCCCAACCACTTCAAACATCCAAACTTCATTTGGATCTGCTATCGAAAGGCATTCACCATCATCGTTCCAACCATATTTTTCTAATAATTCTCCAGCCATTTTTATTGCATCTCTTGCTGTTGAGCATCTTTCAACCATCAAAGTAACAAGTTGAGTGCAATCTATAAGTCCTTTATCTGATTTTAATTCTTTTCTGCCTCCGAAAGTCGATTCACCAATTGCTAATTGCTCTGTGTTAATGCAGGGATATGCAGTGTTGATGTATCCAAAGGTTTTCTCTACTTGAGGAATTTCTCCAGTTTCAACAAATTTATATGCAGGCATCTTTTTAGAGTTATCAACAACTCTTTTATATAATTTCATTTTTGAATTTGGAGGGTGAACTTTCGCAGGGACAATATCGAACTCACTTCTTGTACGATGACTATCATCCGTATGAGATGTCATTACACTTCCATCATAACTTGCGAGCTTTCCAACTGCGACTGTAGTACAGCCATCAGGATAAAGGCCTTCCCAATCTGGTTTTACTTCATTTTTTGTTTGAAGATGTTGAGGTAAAATTGTACTGGAGAGAAGAAAAACTAAAGAGAGAGAAAGAAAAAATTTTTTCATATAAAACCTTCATCAATTTTTTCGATATGACCTTGTCTTAAAAGGTCTGTTACCTCTTTAACTGGATTAAAAGTTTCGGAGGGGACTTCAACAA
Organism: Ignavibacterium sp.; assembly: GCA_025056745.1. Lineage (GTDB taxonomy): Bacteria > Bacteroidota > Ignavibacteria > Ignavibacteriales > Ignavibacteriaceae > Ignavibacterium. The sequence goes on along the minus strand of JANWVQ010000011.1, from coordinate 45,769 downwards.
AAATTGATATCCAATCTGACATCCCTCCATTCCATAAACCTGGTAATTCAAGAGATTTTATTTTAACATTTCCAATTGTTTTATTAACTATCATATATGAATTTTCATCTCTGAATTTCATCAAATCAAAATTTTTCCCTTTGTAATCTCTAAGTCCTGCAACAATATCAACAGGATTGAAATGAGTGGAATTGTTGAAAATTAATCTTTGAGTTTCATCGAGAAGATTAACTTGAGATTGTTCTACAATTTGTAAATTCAATTCTCCATTTTGATTCCTTACCCAAAAAGGCGCACCACCCGGCTCACCTTCATTTTTAACAACTCCGCAAACTCTAATTGGTCTATTTAATTTGTCGAATAAAAATTTTCTTTGTTTTTCAGTATCCCAATTGAAATAACCATTTGGCTTTTTGATGTTAAGAATTTTGTCTGAAAAATTTATAATTTGATTTCGTAATTGCTCATCATCAGATTTTTTTTCAAGTATCGAAAGATATTCAAAAACTTGTCTTTGAATTAAAAGTAAAAATCCTGCGAGTAATTTTTTATACTTAACAGTAATTGGTTTTAATCTATCAACACATACGTTATCTACATTTTTTATAAAAATGATATCAGCTTTTAAGTCGTTGAGATTCTCAAGTAAAGCACCGTGTCCAGCTGGTCTAAAAATGGGTTGTCCATCTGAATCTAAAAATAATTCATTATCAATTGTAAGTGTTATTGAATCAGTTGACTTCTTTTGAAATGAATAGGATAAGTTAAAAACGTAATTTTTCAACAAATCGAAGTTTTGAATATTTTTTTCTTCCTCTTTGAATAGATCAAAATGATTTTCTGAAATTGTAAAATGAATTGAAATAATTTTTGAAGTATCATCTTGATAAAAGGTGGATTCATACAAATGTTCAATAAATGCTGTTCTTGAGTGATTTTCATATTTATGAAATTTAATTAATGCCTTTGGTTTATTATCATAATTAAGTCCATCAGAGTTTATAATAAACTTAAGAATTTCTGTTGGCTTACTTGATAGTAAATAATCAAATTGATTTTCAGTCAATCCTGCTACTAAACACAAATCATCCCAAAAGGCAAATAGTTTTATATTTTCTAATATAGTTTTTGCAAAGTGTGCAGTTCTATTTTTTTCAGATAATTTCAATATGGTTTGAAAATCTGAGTCTTCGAGTTCATTTATTGCTGAATGAATTTTAGAAAACATTCTTGTTGCAGCACCAGAGGCAGGAATAAATTTAGAAACTCTACCAACTGATTTAGCTTTTTCAAAAACCTCATAAAGTAAATTTTCTTGTGATTCATCAATTCTGATTATTCCATCACCAACAGTTGCAGGTCGTTGAAGTTCTAAAAAGTATGAGCCATTAAAAAGACATTCGAGTTGCTTTAATATATTTTCATAGGGATATGTCTCAAATACTTTTTTATCGATTTTGTGAATAATTTCAGAAGTTGTTTGATAATTATTGTTCAAAATATTCATCTGTAATGATCTGATTAATTGTACCCCGGAGAGGAGTCGAACCTCCGACCAACAGTTTAGGAAACTGCTGCTCTATCCTACTGAGCTACCGGGGCTTATTAATTTTTTTATTAATCTTCTTCCTGATGTTGTCTTAAAATATTTCTCTTTTGTTATTGCTTCTGATTGACTTTCAAACTCTTCATAATAAAGCAATTCCCAAGGCATATATTTTTTCGTAAACTTACTTTTTCCAGAATTATGTTCTTTTAATCGTCTTATTATGTTATTCGTATGTCCAACATAATACTTATCTTTTACTTTACTTCGTAATATGTAAACATAAAACTTCATAGTCTTAGGAAACTGCTGCTCCCCGCCTTGCCGTCGGGCAGGTATCCTACTGAGCTATTAGACTTATTAATTTATTTTCTAAGAGCAAATCTAAAAAATATTACCTCTGCTTTCAAGTTAAGTGTAGTTTATGATTAATAAATAAAAATTTTTTTTGAAGTGATGCTTACCACTTAATTAAATCCACAACTGAATTTAGTCTATATGTGGGATGATATTGTGGAGAATCATATTCATAGTTCTTTATACCAGTGCTTACTAAAGCTGAATCAATTTTCATCTGATTAGCCATAAAAATATCTGTATTTATTCTATCACCAATCAATAAAGTATTATCAAGATTTCCATTGAATTTACTTTTAATAAAATCTTGCATAAATACTGATGGCTTGCCGAAATGAAGCTCGAGTTTTTTATGGGTTCTTTTTTCTAAAGCTGAGATAATTGAACCAGCATCAGTTATTTCTCCTCTTTCGACTGGACAGGTATCATCAATATTTGCAGCGAAAAATCTTGCTCCATTCTCAATTGCTTTTGCTGCTATTTCAAGTTTGTTAAAATTAAAAGTTCTGTCTAAAGTTATTATAACGATATCTACTTTATCAAATAAACTTGTGTAATGTAACCCTGATTTTGAAATATAGTCAATAAACTTTTGCTCACTAATTGAGAAAAAATTTTTTCCAACATAATTTTTAATTAAAAAATTCTTTATAACCATTGATGAAGTTATAAAATCAGCTTCATCAACATTAGCACCAGCTGATTTAAGTAGGTAATAATATTCCTCAGGCAGATCAGTTGTTTTATTTGAAACGAAGATTACTTTATCAGCAAATCCTTTTATCGTATTTATCGTTTCAATAGCTCCATCGATAAAGCTCTCACCTTTGTAAATTGTTCCATCGAGATCAAAGATAAAGTTTCTGTATTTTTTGAATATCATCTCTTAAAGATTAAATTCTTCTTTAATTATTTTAAAAGTCTCAAGATACGAATGTGGACGATATCCAATTTCAGATTGTGCCTTGATTGTGATTAACCCTGATTTTAGAGGCCTTCGAGCTGGTTGATTCAAATCTTTTGTAAGAATTGGTGTAACTAAATCTTTATCCAAACCAAAATAGTCAGCTATCATCATTGTAAAGTCATATCTCGATAAAAAGTCCTGACCACCAATGTTATAAATTCCCTCTTTTTTTAATTCAATAATTTTCGCAATGGCTTGAACTAAATCATCAATGAAAGTTGGATTATTTATTTGATCAGTTACTATCCTGATTTGATTTTTATTTTTTAGAGAATCAATAACCCATTTTACAAAATCTGGCCTACCATATTGAGTTGGTCCATAGAGCACATTAGTTCTTATTATTGTATGTTTTACAGCATAGAGTTTCAAAACATTTTCACTTGCTAATTTAGTTCTTCCATAATAGCCGATTGGATTAGGAGTAGCATTTTCAAGATAAGGTCCATTTTCTCCGTCAAAGATATAATCAGATGATATATGAATTATATGAGAATCTAAAACTCTTGCCGCCTGTGATATATATTCAACTGCCTTTACATTCACTCTCCAAGCATTTTCTTTTTCAAATTCAGATTTATCAACGTTTGTATAGGCAGCTGCGTTAATTATATAGTCAGGATAGAAGTCAAATATTAACTTTTTAGTTTTAATTCTGTCAGTTATGTCGCATTGCTTGTATTCGGCTTCTTGAATATAACTGAACTCTTCAAATGAGGAGGTTAATAATTCAACATTTTGATTTAGGAAGAATTCAGTTAATCTTTGCCCAAGCATTCCATTTGAACCAAATATTAATATTCTGCTTTTTATTATTTCATTTAACTGCATTTAATTTTCTTTCTAGACTTTTCTCTACTTCATTGACAGCAAAATTTAGTGAAATAATTTCATCTTTTGTTATTAAATATTTATAAAAAAATGATGAACCGAAGTAATCACCACAACCTATAGTTTCCACATCAATGATTTTTCTTGCTTTTTTATGATAAAAATTTATTTCACCATTTTTTTTGAAATAAATTGTTGCTCCTTTTTCAGATTTAGTAACTATTAAAATTTTTACTCCTAATGAAAATAACTTTTCTGCCACTTTAAATTCATCTTTAATATCAAATAGGGAATTTAACTCAAACTCATTAACTTGTATAATGTCCAAGCACAAAGCCCAACTTTCAAAATTGTGTATCACTTGAAATTCTCTGAGCCCTGGTTTATCAGATTTTCTGCTTAATGTATGAACATCAAAATAAATCAAAGACTTTGTTTTATTTCGAATTTTTTTAAGTGTATCAACGTCAATTTCATAACCTGTTATCATATTAATAAGTATTCCATCAAAAGAACTAAAATCGATGTTATCTACTTTTAAAGAAAATACTTCATTAGAATAAATCTCTTTTCTATGACAACAATTGGACTCATCTAAAGTAACATTAGGAATTTCATTTACTTCAGTAAAAAATTTTTCATTGCAGTTTTCAAAAATTTTTTCAAATAGATGAAAGTTATTCTTATCAACGAGAGTACATAGTGAAATAACATCATCAGAATTTTTAATCTCACTGAGTTTCAGAACAGAATGGTAAATACCCCCAGCAGAGATTCTATATCCATTTTTATTTAATATTTTATCAACAACGGAACTACCTATAATTAATATTTTCATAAGCATTTGATGTAAATCTTATTGTGTAAATTTACAAAAATTATTTTCTCTCAATTAAGAGAGATTAATCTTTAAGGTTATATTTGTTCAAAAGAATAATAGAATTTATATGAGAATCGGAATAACTTGCTATCCAACATACGGAGGAAGCGGTGCTATAGCAACGGAGCTCGGTAAGGAACTTGCTTTACGGGGGCACGAAATACACTTCATTAGCTATGCTGTCCCTTTTAGATTAAATAAATATGTTGAGAATATTATTTATCACGAAGTTGAGTCAAGTAACTATCCATTATTTGAATTTTCACTATACACTTTGTCTCTCACTAGTAAAATGGCTGAAGTCGCTGAGTTTGAAAATCTTGATCTATTACACGTTCACTATGCAATACCACACGCTGTATCTGCATATTTAGCTAAAGAAATATTGAAAGAAAAAAGAGACATAAAAATCATAACTACACTTCACGGGACAGATATAACTTTAGTTGGATTAGAACCAAACTTTTTACCACTAGTTAATTTTAGTATTGAAAAAAGTGATGCCGTCACTGCAGTATCAAGATTTCTTAAAGAGAAGACAATCACTCAATATGAAATAAAAAAGGAAATAGAAGTAATTCCGAATTTCGTCGATACTGAAATATTCAAGCCCAATCCTAACTCAAAATATCGTGGGCATATAGCTCCAAATGGTGAAAAAGTTTTAATTCACACATCTAACTTCAGACCTGTTAAAAGAGTAACAGATGTAATCAAAATTTTTGATAAAGTAAATAAAGAAATTCCATCAAAACTTTTGTTAATTGGAGATGGTCCTGACAGATTTGAATGCGAACAATTGACCAGACAATTAAATATAGCAGACAAAGTAAAATTTCTTGGCAAACAAGAAGCTATTGTGGATATTTTAAATGCAAGCGATTTGTTTCTTCTTCCATCTCAATCTGAAAGTTTTGGATTAGCTGCACTTGAAGCTATGGCTTGTGGATTACCAGTTATAGCATCCTCTGTTGGTGGATTACCTGAATTGATAAAACATAATGAATGTGGTTTCATATCTGAAATAGGTGATGTTGATAGAATGGCAAAATATGCAATTGAGCTTTTAACTAACGATAAGAAGTATGAACTGTTCTCTAAAAATGCAAGGAAAAAAGCAATCGAAAAATTTGATAAATCGAAGATCATTCCAATGTATGAAAACTTATATTATAGATTATTGAACTAAACATCATCTTATATTCTCTATGAACTTAGAGAAATCAAATTACGAATTAAATCTAATCAAGGACATCATAGACAAAATAAAAATTGAAGGATTGAAAAAATTTCCTGATGACTTTATTGATGATTTAAATTATGAAATTGAAAACATACCAAGTAAAATTTTAGTAATTGCATCTGAATTGTTCGGTCAATATGAGATCTCAACTTCAGATGGTGAATTTTTTAAGTTTGTGGATGATTTTTCATTGGCTAAATATTATGTCTATTCTTCTTTGCAAAGAAAAACTTACATAAAAATTCCATCAAACAAATCCGATTTAATCAACGTTGTTAAAAATTATGAAAAGTATTTCGACGAATTAGTAAAAAAAATTGAAACTGATATAGAGCATAGAGGATTAAGTAACATTAAAATGAAATTAACAAATGAAATAATTCAAAATTTAAATCTTATAAGGCTATAATGAATTTTGATTCTAAAGCATTCGAATACATTGAAAACACATTTGGTTCTACGCCAGCATTAAAGTATAAAGAATTCATTGATATAACACCAACCAATTACATCAGAATAAATCCATTAAAAACAAATTTCGATCAATTGAAAATTATTCTCAATAAAAAATATTCAATTGAGATTCAGAAAGTAGAGAATATTCCGAATGCTGCACTAGTTCGTTCTGATGAGAATAATTTGATTGGAAAAACTTTAGAGCACATACTTGGTTATTATTACATACAAAGCCTTTCTTCGATGTTGCCAGCACTTATATTAGCTCCAACTGAAAATGATATAGTCCTTGATTTGTGTGCTGCACCTGGCTCTAAAACTACTCAATTATCAGAATTGATGAATAATAAAGGAACTATAATCGCTAATGAAATTGATATTGACAGAATTAAAGCTTTGGTTTTTAACATTGATCGACTAAATCTTTTAAATATCGGCGTAATCAATAACAAAGGGGAGATACTGAGTAAAATATACGATAACTACTTTGATAAAATTTTAGTAGATGCACCTTGCTCGAGTTTAGGAATAATTCAAAAACGCGGCGAGGTTACAAGTTGGTGGTCTATTGAACATTCAGAAAGATTACATAACATTCAATTAAAACTTCTTATTTCAGCAATCAAGATGGCTAAAGTTGGTGGAGAAATTGTTTATTCAACTTGCACTTTATCTGTTGAGGAAAATGAATTAGTTATTGATAAAGTTTTGAAAAATTATCCAGTTGAAGTAAAAGAAATTAATCTTCCTTTCAAGACTATTCCTGGTAAAACAGAATTCAATTCAAGTAAACTAAATGATCAAATAGAATCAACTCATAGAATTTTACCTTGGGAAATAAACTCTGATGGTTTCTTTATTGCTAAACTTCTCAAAACCGATTCAACAGAGCCTCTTGAAAAACTCAAGTTGCCAAAATCTGATATTAAATTAATGAATTATAAGAATAAACACATAAATAAGTATATCGTTCAACTCTCAGATTACTTTGGAATTAATCTAGAAGTTTTCAAAAATTTTAATTTTATTCATAAAGGAAAAGATATCTTTTTAACGGACAGAAATTGGTATGATGAGAATCTGAATATATTCAACAGAATCGGATTAAAGCTTGGAAGTGTAGATAATAGAAACAACTTAGCCTTACATTCAAATGCTGGACAAATTCTATCCGAGTATATCACGAAGAAAATATATCATCTGAAAAATTATGATGAATTGGAAAAATACATCTCAGGTTCAAAACTGCAGGTTGATGAGTTAGAATTTGGTCAGTATTTAATAATGTATGAAAATTATCCTCTTGGAACAGCAACTAAATCGAATGATGGTTTAAAGAGTCAATTTCCAAAAACTAAAAGAACTCAGAAAATTGAATTAAAATGAAACCCAATTTCAAATATTAAAGTGAGATTAAAATTTTATGGAAGTTCAAATAATTGGGACAAGAAAATGCAAAGAAACTCAAAAAGCAGAAAGATTTTTCAAAGAAAGAAGAATCAAAGTTCACTTTAGAGATTTGAATGAAAAAGGATTAACTAAAGGTGAACTTGAAAACATTTCACAAAAAATTTCTTTAGAAGATTTATTAAATGTTGAAAGTAAAATCTATAAACAAAAGGGAATGATGTATATGAAATTCGATATAGCTGAAGAGTTACTTAATGAACCGCTTTTGATAAAAACTCCAATTGTGAGATTTAACAAATTTGTAACTGTTGGATATCAACCTGAAGTTTGGAAAACTTGGATTGAATTAAATAAATGAACTTATACACAAAAATATTGTTTAACTATTGTTTGTTGTTACAATCATAATTTCTAAGTTTAATAAAAAGATTTATAATTTTTTTAGGAGGTAATATGCCATTAAAAGTTGGAGATGTTGCACCAAATTTTGAGCTGTTCAATCAAAACACAGAAAAAGTTTCATTGGAGCAGTTCAGAGGAAAAAACGTCGTTGTTTTATTTTTCCCGCTTGCTAATACATCTGTTTGCACAAAAGAAATGTGCACATTTCGTGATGAGTTAAAGGTCTATGAAGATCTAAATGCTCAGGTAATTGGAATAAGCGTAGATAGTCCATTTGCTCTAAAAATGTTTGCTGAAAAAAATAATTACACTTTTCCTCTTCTCAGTGATTTCAACAAAGAAGTCTCTGCAAGTTATGGTGCATTATATGATGTGTTTGTCCCAGGAAAGTTTGATTTCAAAGGTGTCTCAAAGAGAAGTGCTTTTGTGATTGATAAAAATGGCGTTATCCAATACGCAGAAGTCTTAGAGAATGCTGGTGAAGAACCTAATTACTCAGCAATCAAAGAAACATTAGAAAAAATAAAATAAGAAATATGATAGAAGTTGGTAAAAAAGCACCTGATTTTACTTTGTTTAATCAGGATGGCAAAAAAGTAAAATTATCAGACTTCGCCGGTAAAAATGTTGTTCTTTATTTCTACCCAAAAGATAATACTTCCGGTTGCACCAAGGAAGCCTGTAACTTTAGAGATTCATTATCCGAACTATCGAAGTTGAATGCTGTTGTTATTGGAATAAGTCCAGACACTATTGATTCGCATAAAAAATTTGCTGAGAAGTATAATCTTACTTTTAATCTTTTAGCAGATACAGAAAAAAAGGTAGTTGAGAAATATGGTGTTTGGAAAGAGAAAAGTATGTATGGCAAAAAATATATGGGTGTTGAGAGAACAACGTATATAATAGGGAAAGACGGTAAAGTGAAAAAAGTTTTTGAAAAAGTAAAGGTTCCAAATCATCACATTGAAGTTCAGGAAGCATTAAAAGAATTATGATTTATATTACTAGAAGAGAAACCTTTGCTGCAGCACATAGATTATTCATCCCAGAATTATCTGATGAAGAGAATTTTGAGATATTTGGTAAATGTAGCAATCCAAACTGGCACGGTCATAATTACACTTTAGAAGTAACAGTTGCTGGCGAAGTCGATCCCAAAACTGGATTCGTTCTTGACATAAAAAAACTAAAAGAAATAATTCACGAGAACGTTATTCAAAAAGTTGATCACAAAAACTTGAATATCGATACAGATTTTATGAAAAATTTAATTCCAACTTCAGAAAATATTTGTATCGCCATCTGGAAACAGCTTGAAGATAAAATTCCTAATGGAAAATTATTTTCTGTTAAACTCTACGAAACTGAAAACAATTACTTTGAATACAGAGGTTAATTTTGAACTTAGATAATATTCAAATTCTCATAAAAGAACTTCTTTCTGAAATTGGTGAAGATCCAAACAGAGAGGGATTAATAAGAACACCTAAAAGAGTTGCTGAAGCATACCAATTTCTCTGCTCAGGTTATACAAAGGACATTGAACAAGTATTAAATGATGCTATATTCACCGAGAAATATGATGAAATGGTTTTAGTTAAGAACATTGACTTTTATAGTTTGTGCGAACATCATCTTCTTCCGTTTTATGGAAAAGTTCACGTTGCTTACATACCGAACGGGAAAATCGTTGGCTTAAGTAAAATACCAAGAATAGTTGAAGTCTTTTCTCGAAGATTACAAGTTCAAGAGAGAATGACTCAGCAAATTGCTGACACTCTTGACAAATATCTTGAACCTATTGGTGTAGCAGTTGTTTCAGAGGCATATCATATGTGTATGATGATGCGAGGTGTTGAGAAACAAAATTCCTCTGCAACCACCAGTGCAATGCACGGCATTTTCAAGGATGATGAAAAAACAAGAAATGAATTTCTTAACCTCATAAAAATCAAAAACGTATAATGAATAAAAAACTCGGTATTTGGATTACAGGAGCAAGTAGCGGTATTGGCAAAGCTTTATCAATTGAATTCGCAAAAATTGGATTTAAAGTTTTTGCTTCATCAAGAAACAACGTTGATTTAGAGAGAATTAATCAAGAATTAGAAAAAGATAAGTGCGAGGTAGAAATTATTCCTTGTAATGTTGCTTCCTTTTCAAACGTAGATAATTCATTCAAAAAAATTTTAGCAAAGACTAAATTAGGTTGTCTTGTTAATAATGCTGGCATTACAACTTTCAAACTTGCAGAAGAAAATTCCATAAGAGAAATTGATGATATTATCAGTACAAATCTTTTAGGTTCGATTTATACAATAAAAACAGTGCTTCCTCATTTTATTCAAAATGGAGGTGGCACTATAATTAATGTTTTGTCTGTTGTTGCAAAACAAGTTTATACAAAAAGCTCTGCTTACTCAGCTTCCAAAGCTGGTTTGTTAGCATACACAAATTCATTGAGGGAAGAAGTTAGAAAGTATAATATTCGAGTTATAAATGTCTTACCTGGAGCAACAGAAACTCAAATGTGGCCTAAAAAAATTAGAGAAGAATTCTCATCCAAAATGATGTCTGCATCTGATGTTGCAAGAGCAATTGTTTGGGCATATCTTCAAGAAGGTAATTCAGTCGTTGAAGAATTAGTTATAAAACCAATAACTGGTGACTTAAAATAATTTTATTCAAATCGAAACTAAATTATTAGTTTGTTCTTTTAACTAAATCTGAATCTATTCTGAAAATTATTTTTGAGTTTTTAATGATATTAGAATTTAGTTTTTTGGAAAGATTTTATTAATGATTTCTCAATAGCTTGTTGCAGGTAGTTTACATTTATTGGTTTATTCAGTATAAATTCAACTCCCAATTTAGAATAATCATCAGCTAAAGCTTTATCAAGATTAGATGCGAGAACAATAAATTGAATTTTATTAGGAAGATTTAGTTTGAAAACCTCTTTAATAAATTCTATTCCTGTCTTCTCATCAAGATAATGATTAATTAAAACTATTGGAGGATTTAATTGTTTTATTTTGTGCAAGGCTTCCTGAACCCGCATTTCTGATTGTATATTAAAGTCAGGTTTAAAGTTTTTAATAATTTTACTAATAAGCATTCTTTCAGCATTTTCAGGTTCTAAAATTAAAATTGTAGTTGATGATATTGGTATGCTAAATTGAAAGTTCGAGCCTTTCCCATACTGGCTTTCAACCCATATTTTACCATTGTGTTTTTCTATTATCTCTTTAACCAATGAGAGTCCCAATCCACTTCCTTTTTCACCATAAGTTCCTTCGGTAGTAAATTTTGAATCAACTGAAAATAATTTATTCATATCCTCTGGTTTTATTCCCACTCCATCATCTTTCACGCTGAAATAATAATAAGTGAAGTTAGAATTTGGTGTTGCAGATATTTCAATTTTACCATTTTCTCTTGTAAACTTTATTGCGTTGGATATCAGATTGTAAAAAACTTGTGTTATTAGGTTTTTATCAACGTAAAGATATATTTCTCTATTGACTTGATTTGATATTTTGATTGACTTTTTCAGCGCAGCACCAGATAATGCATTTATTGCTTGATTTATAATTTCAGTAACATTTGTTCTAACTGGTTCAAACTTAACTCTTCCTGTTTGAATTCTTGTCCAATCTAAAACTGAATTGACAAGCGAGAACATTGTTTGAGCAGACTCGTTAATAAACTTTATATACTGCTTTTTCTCTGCATCAGATAAACCTTCATCATTTAACAAAATATCTGTAAATCCAAGAATTGATGTAAATGGTGTTCTTAAATCGTGTGAGATTATGGAGATAAATCTATCTTTAGTTTCGTTTAGAATTTTAAGTTCACTATTGGCTTTAATTAGTTCTTCTTCATTCTTTTTAGTAATTGTTACATCTGACAAAAGACCGTGAACTTTTTGAATATTTCCACTTATAGATCTTTGTAAACTAAGTTTTACGGAAACCCACACTATATTTCCTTCTTTGTTAATTATCCTGAAATCTAATTCGCCAGATTTTTTGATTTTACTTTTGAGGATATCATCTAATTTGGGTTTTACTTTTTTAAAGTCATCGGGGTGAGCTATTCTGAAAAGAAATTTTGAATCCGATAAAAAATCAGATACGCTATAACCTGTAATGTTTTTAATAGCCGAGCTACAAAAAACAGGTCTTAATCCAAAACCAACTTTTTCAAAAAGGAATAGACAATCTTCTATATTTTCTACAGAGGTTCGATATTTTTCTTCTGATTCTCTTAATTCTCTATGAGATTTGATTTTTTCTGTTATATCTCTTGCGGATAGAACTAAAATTTTTCTTGAATCAACACTCGATAAGCTAACTGATAGTTCAACATTTATTTTAGATCCATCTGTTCTTCTACCTGTAAAATCTATTTTGCCAGGAGGAAGTTTATTGAGCTCAACTAATCTTATGAATTCTGAAACTCTAATTGTATCATCATCAGAAATCAAATCTAAAAAGCTTTTTTCTTCTAATTCATTCTCAGTTTCAAAACCAAACATTTTAAGAAATGAAATGTTTGCTTTAATGAATTTTGAATTTTCGAGTAAAGCAATGCCATCAAATGAATTTTGAATGATTGATGTATAAAATTTTAGTTCAATCTCTTTTGATTTAAGTTTTTCATATTCTGTAAAATATGCTGAAAGAAGAATTAATGCTCCTTCATTCAATTTTATTGGATTGAATGAAGATTGAACAATAATTTTTTCGCCGCTAAGTTTTACAAGAGGTAATTCTAAATTAATTGTTTTTCGTTGGGAAAAAGCACTTAAATCAAATACATTTTTTTCTAAATAATTAGGATCAATTAAACTATAAAAGGATCTTGAAAGTAATGTTTTTCTTTCATAGCCAGTGTTATCACAAAAGCTATTGTTAGCAAATATTATTTCTCCACCTAACTTCAAAATTAAAATCATTTGTTCAGAATTGTTAAGTGTATTTTCATAGATACTTATTTTATTTTTTAATTTTTGTTCTTCTAGTTCGTATGAGGTGATGTCATCAATTAATAAAATTCTTTTATCATTATCTACTAAGTAAAACGTCAATCTGAAGATTTTTTTCTTTCTGTTTGAAGTCTCTAAAATGGCTTTTGTTCGAAATGGTTGATGCTTAGAGATTTCTACTTCTGCTTGTTGAAAAACTTCCTCTTTGATGAAATTGAATCTGTCAAATACTTTTTCTGATTTGACTTCACTTGATGACTGATTATCATATTCTCTAAAGCTTTCGCTTATTTCAATAACATTAAAATCTTTATCATAAAGGATATAGTTTAAGTTTATTTGTTTTAGTAGAATATCATTAGGTGTTTGGAATATTAGATTTGACTTAAACGAGAGTAATTTTGACTCTATTTTGTCAAAAAATATATAACAATAATTAACATCAGATGCTCTGTTAGTAACTGGAATTATTTTACAACTGTATTCAAACTCATTTTTTAATCTTATAACAAATCTGGTTAATTTTTTTTCTAGTTTTGCGTAATTAAGGTAATAATTAATTGTCTTTTGGTCTTCAGGATGAATTATGTTAAAGATGTAAGGATTCTCAAGTTTGGAGATTTCATCTTTGATATTAATTGGAATGTTTACAGAATATTGAGTAATATTATTTTCTTTATCAATAATTACGAAGAAATCTGAGGATTGTTCTATAACTTTTTGAAGGTCAGCATTTCGTTTTATATATTCAGTTGTAGTTTCAATAGCTACTCTTAAATCTTCGATAATAAAAATCGCTCCTCCAAAGACGCCATTTTCCATCAAAGGAGTTGCTTTAAGGATGAGTTTAATTAAACCTCTTTTAGAAAAATCAGATGATGAAATTTCATTCTCAAATGGTAAACCTTTTTGAAGAGAAGATAATTCTTGCTTTATTGAATCCTCATTAAAAAACTTTATATCAAATAAATTTTTAATTTCACCACTTTCTTCAAAATTCAATTCATAAAATTGAGCTATTTCAAAAAATGTTTTATTGATAAAAATTATTTCAAAGAGGTTATTGCAAATTATAACCCCTACAGAAAGCTCATCAAGAATTTCTTGAGAATCTAAAGCAAAGTATTTTTTTAATTTTTCTTTCAATTCGTAATTATAGTTTTAACCAAAATGTTGAGAAAAAATTATGCCATTAAAGAATTAAATTTTTTTAAAAAAAGAATTTTTCTTCTTGAGAGTTATCCGAAATATGTATCAAAAATATTTTTCGTTTCATTTTGAATCAAAACTAAAACTTTACCAGCTTATTTGAAATTAATTTTTACTTGCACTATTTCACTTTTGCTTCCGATTCTAACAGGGGGACCCCAAGTTCCAGCACCTGAGGTTACATAAAAATGTGTATTGCCTTTCTTTTTATATCCCCAGCTAACTTCATAAATTAAAGAGGTTATAAGATTTCCCGGCCAAATTTGCCCGTGATGAGTGTGTCCTGATAATTGCAAATCAATATTATTTCTTTCCGCTTCAGATAAATTTAATGGAGTGTGATCAATTAATATTTTGGGATGGGCATCTAAGTTTTTGATAATATCTCCGAGACTTTTTCTGTTTTTACCTTCAAATCTTAGTTTGGTTGTATCATCTCTTCCTATGATATAAAAACTTTGATCAATCAAAACGGCAGTATCTCGCAGAACTTTCATTTTTAACTTTTCAGCATAGTTGATAGAACCATCAATACCGTTAATGAATTCGTGATTTCCATTTACTGTAAATATTCCATATTTGCTTTTTAATCTTAAAAATGATTTTCCAATACTCTGTTTTTCTAAAATTTCAGCTTTATCGTCAACAATATCTCCACCGAATAAAATTATATCTGGTTGGATTGAATTAATTTTATCCACGATTTTAGGTAATAATTTTTCGCCGTCAATAGGAGATAAGTGAATGTCTGATGCAAACACCAAATTCAGACTATCAATTTTACTATTATATCTTGGAATATCAATCTCAATTTTTTTTACTTTGATATCTCTCTTATTTAAGTTACCAAAGCCGACCATTGATACAACTAATATGAATATAAAAATTGCCAAAAATTCTTTATTTCTGATACTGAAAAGTTTACTTGGAATGAAGTTTATAAACTTGTTTAGCAATAATATAATATCTAAAGCGAACAGACTTAGAACAAAATAAACTAGCATTGCAAACCACAAAGCACCTATAGTTAGCCAGATATCATAAATAAGTATGGGTAAAAATTTGTATAAAATCTTACTTATTACATATCCATAAGAAATTAAGATAAAAACAATGATAAATAATATTCGTATTGACAGGATTTTAGGTAATAAAACATAGGCTTTAATAAAAACGTAGTAGTTTAATGCAGTATATAGTGTAAAGAATGTTATGAAGAATAAGGTCATATTTTAAACGATATATTTTGTTATTAAATAAATTTCAAAAGAAATGAAAAAAGGTAATTTAAGAGTAAGCCTATTTCAAAAAATAATGAAAGCGATATTCAACCAATTAAATTAATCCTTCCAATTTTGTCATTCACATTTAATACGAATTTTTCTAATATTCCCTAAAAGTTAAAGCTTTGAAGGAATGATTTGGTTAAATCAAAATTATTTAAGTAAAATCATCTTTTTAACTTCGCTATAATTACCAACTGTTAGTTTGTAGAAGTAAACTCCGTTCGAAACAGAAAATTTATTTGATTTATTCAAGAGAGACTTGTCTAAATTGAATTCAACCTCGTGAAAGCCTGCTTGCCTAAATTCGTCAATTAATGTGACTAATTCTTTTCCTGTGATATCGTAAATCTTTAATTTGTTAATTTCACTGGTTGGAGAATACCATCTGATTTTTGTTGAAGGGTTGAAGGGATTAGGATAATTTTGATAAAGAATAAAATTATCAGAGATCATATTTTCATTTTCAACAGAAACCGGGTTATTATGAATTTTAACGACGAACTTCCTTCCAAAATTCCATCTATCATTTCCATCAGCTTGACCGTTTCCGTTGGTACTATTAACAACTGAATAAATTGTATCTAGACCAACTGAATTAGGAGCTGTATAACGGAAATTCCAGAAAAGCGTGTCTGAAGAAAAGGCTCTAGGTGAAGTATGAGTTAGTTGCGAGTCGCCAGGGACAAATTGCATCAACTTTGTGAAATTATCGACAGAGCCTACTCTTCCTGTTCTTGCAGCTAAGTTGAAACCTGCTGTTACGCGAGGTCCCCCAGTGACAAAAAGTCTATAATTAACAGTAGAGCCAACAAAAACAGAATCAGGACCTATTACTCCAGCAGAAACTTGAGTGGATGGAGAAAAACTATGACAATTACAGCCAGCACCACCATTTTTTTCAGTTGCGCCAACATAACCGTTACTTCGTAAAATACCTAAAGCTAAAAATACCAATGAAGTAATTGATAAAACCAAAGTTGTAAAAATTTTCATTGATGACCTCCTAAAATCTTTTTCATTTAATTAAACTCCTGTATGTCCAAAACCACCAGAACTTCTTTTGCTGTTATTTAGTTCCTCAACTAATTCGATTTCTGCTTTATAATATCTGCTCAAAATCAGTTGAGCAATTCTATCACCTCTTTTGACTCTAAAAGGTTTTTCACCAAAATTTATCAAAATGATTTTTATCTCTCCTCTATAATCAGAGTCAATAGTGCCTGGAGAATTCAGAATCCCTATTCCATTTTTAGCAGCGAGCCCACTTCTTGGTCTAACCTGTAGTTCAAAACCTTCTGGTATTTCAACTTGAAGATTTGTTGGTATTATTCCAATTTTCATCGGATTAATAATCAAATCCTCATTCAATGCTGCTCTGATATCCATACCTGAACTTCCGTCTGTTTGGTATTCAGGTAGAGGAATATCATTATATTCTTGATTTATTCTTTTAAATTTTAATTTGATCTTTTCTATCATTGTTAATATTGGAAGTTTGGTGCAAAACTAAAGAATTGTTATCAATAAAAAAAAAAGAGGCTGCTTCAAAACGCCTCAGGAATTATTTTTGACTAAGAAAAAGACTTTCAATAAAATTAACAGCTTAAACTTAGTCAATACAGAGTTTTGATACAGCCTCTTTAAATAATAATTAATTAGAAAATCTTAATTTTTCGAATCAATTTATATTGACATCTATTGATTCAATAATTTCAGAAACAGCTATATAGTTTTTACCATCTACACTTTTGATTGAGTATCTGTATTTCACAACTTGCAGTAAAGCTTTTCCAGCTGGGAATCTTGATAAATCTTGTGCAGTGATTGAATAACTACCATTATCTGGCAAATCAACTTTTGTAAATACAGCATTTCCAACTGTACTTGTTAAATTTATCATTATCTTTGTGTTAGTAGCTGTTCCCCACCTTATTGTAAATCCCGAAGATTTAGAAACATTCGCATTAGCTGCTGGTTCAATAATTTGAAAGTTAGTTGGACTTACCACATCAACAAAGAAAGATGGAATTCCTGATGCACTGTTACCTCCAACTTCCCAACGATGTGTTTGACCATTGAAATCAATATTAGGCTCGGGAGAATTCTGATAAGGTGCCATATAGTAAGTAGTATTTGCCATTGTGACTTTGCTAAGTTGAGTTGTGTTTACGTAAACATTTCCGGCATCTTTGCCACCTTCACCTAAATTTGCAAAAGCCATCTTCATTTCAATAGGGAATCCCATAACGTTTTGTTTATACTTGATTGATGCCAAAACTCCATTATTTGCTTCACTGAATGTCGGGATAGGTTGACCTGTTGGATTTGTATTCTGACCACCAGGTGATGGACTTACTGGATTTTCATCCTTTTTACAACCAATAAGTCCAATTAAAATGAGTGAAAAAATGATAAATATTTTTTTCATATATCCTCCAAAATTTTTTTTGAACAATTATTTATTAAATTATTCGATTTTGTATCGCTTTTTGAACAGCTTCTATTTTATTGTGAACCTGTAATTTTCTGTAAATATTTTCAATATGTTTACGGACTGTATATGGAGAAATAAATAACTGTTCGGCAGTTTTATTGTAATCATAACCCTTTTTCAATAACTCAAGAACCTCAATCTCGCGAGAGGATAGATTAAAATCTTGCTCAGAGTTTTTTTTATCAATACTAATTGGATTTCTTAATAATTGAAGAGTTTTAGATGCAATTGTTGCAGACATCGGGGCGCCACCTTCTAAAACAAGTTTAATACTATCTACTATTTTTTGAGGTGACTCTTCTTTTAATAGATAACCCATTGCACCGGCACGAATTGCTTTGAAGATTTTTTCATCATCATCAAAAACTGTTAACATAATAACTTTTATATTGGGATATTTTTCTGATAACTCAGCTGTTGCTGTTATGCCATCCATTATTGGCATTTCAATATCCATTAAGGCAACTTGAACTTCTTTGTATGTTTCAAGTATTGATATAAACTCTTTTCCATTCTTAGCTCTGAAAAGTAGTTTAATCTCATCGGAGAAAAAGCTAAGTTTTTCTTTTATTGATTTGGCTAGAAAGTCATTATCTTCGGCAAGTGCTACTGTTATCATATTAATTTTTAATTCTAATTGAAAACTATTTTATTTTTCCGAAAAGATAAATACGTCAAATGCACTAATTTAATATGAGTTGAATAGTGGTCCCTTTTTCTCCAGATACTATTTCGAGGTTAGCATTCGATTGTTCTGCACGATTTTTCATATTTTCTATTCCATTTCCTAATCTACAATCTTTTATATTAAATCCTTTTCCATCATCTGTGATAGTTATTATTGGCTTTTTCTCTTTAGTGTGAAATAGTAATGAAATATTTTTTGCAGAAGCGTGTTTTACAGAATTTTGAACGGCTTCTTGAATGATTCTAAATAAATTTAACATTTGAATTGAGGTAAGAGAAAAATTTTCTTCAATTGTGTTTTGAATATTAAATTCTATACCCAATTCTGCTGATCTAAGCCTTTGAATAAAATCATTTGTTTTGAGGAATAGTTTTTCGAAGTCAGCTTCTTCTTCTTTCAATGCCCAGATTGTATTTCTTAAATCATATAGAGCCATTTGACTAAATTCCTTTAGTCCCGAAAGATTTAAGTTTGAATTTGATTTGTTTGAATATTCAAGATTGTCAATTGAACTGATTATAAATGTAAGTTGTGAACCAATGTTATCGTGCAGCTCTCTTGATATTCTTAGCTTTTCATCAAGAAGTTTTTTCTCAAGTTGTGCTTTCTCCAATTCTTTTTTATACTCTAATTCTTTTAATTCTCTCTCTCTTTTGTTTTTGAGATGATAGTACGAAAAAGTAGTAAATGAAACAATAAGAACAATCGAAATTAAAGAAATTACTAACCATAAATTTCTTTGTTGTAATTCCAATTTGTTCTGAGCTATAATTTTGTCTTTTTGTTCAGTTTCATAAGCAATTTCTAGTTGGGCAATTCTTGAGTTTTTTTCGATATTATCCAGACTATCTTTGTATTTGATAAACATCTTTAGGTTTTCAAAAGCATTTCTGTAATCACCTTTTTTTGAATATAGGTTGCTTAGATTCTCTAAAGCGTAACTGATCAGGTAATTATAATGCAGTGAATCAGCTGTCCTCAATGTCAATTTGTAATAGTATATAGCCGAATCTAAACGGTTTTGATATGAATGAAAATCAGCACGAAGAGCTAAATTTTCTGCGATACCAAAAGACCAATTCATTTTTTTTCGATAAAAGTCCGAGAGGTTCAGATAATTAAATGCTTCTTTAAATTTTTTCTGATTTGCGTAAATGCCTGCTATCTTATTCAAACTAAAGGGAATTCCAAGTGAATCATTCAGTTTATACTTTATATCCAGAGCTAAATTACAAAAGTATAATGCACTGTCTATTTTATTTTCCATTTCCTTTAATACTGCATAATTGTCATAAATTTTTGCAAGCAAAGAATTATTGTCTTTTAGCTTTCGACCAAGTGCTATTGCTTTTTGCATATATTCATTAGCTTTTTCTAAATCTCTTCTTTTCAACTGATATCCAAATTCTCCATAAGCTGCTGCTAATTCTTTTAGCATATTATTGGTAGAGAATATTTCGAAGGATTTAATATGATATTCTGTTGATTTGTCGTATTGACCTAAGAGGTAGTAGGTTAATGCAAGATTACTTAATGCTATTCCTTCACCTCTTTTATAATTAATTTTTCTAGCATTTTCTAAATTTTGTGAGAAGATTGTAACTGATTGTCTAAGATTTTCAACAATTCTTTCGAAGGGAATGGAATTTATTGAATCAATTTGTTTTTCAGTTACCTGAGCATTACATATAAAAGTGAAGATAAAAATTGCGAAGTAAAATTTTTTGTTTAAGAAACACATTTGAAAACAAACTAAATTAAAGAAAGAATTCTCTTTTTTATAAAATCTAATTCTTTTTTATCTAAAACTACAACAAACAAATAAACTAAAAACAAAATAAAAATTATAACTTTCAAAGCAAATGCATTCTCTAATTCAACTAAATATCCATAATATATCATTGCAATTATTCCAATTGATAAAAATATCTTACCAATCTTAGAATATTCATATTCAATTTTATAATATTTCTGCGTAACAATGTAATATCCCAGAGCCATTATAAAATAACTCATTAAAGTAGCTAATGCAGCACCAATAATATTTAAGTTTGGAATTAAAATAAAGTTTGCTATTATATTTACGGCAGCACCAATTCCAGCAACAATAGGGGCATAAATACTTTTTTCTTTAATATAAATTCCTGCTGAAAAAACTACATACATCCCGTTAAACAAATAGCCCAGAAGAATTATTGGAATGATTGGAATACCTGCCCAATATTTCTCACCTATTAAATGATAGCCCCAAAAACTAATTCTTATAACATCTTCAATAAATAATGAAACCAAAATCAAAAGAATACTACTAACAAAACAAAAGTATGTCAGCACTTTTGAAAAAACTTCCTTTATGTTTTCTTCACGAGAGTTATTCAAGAAGAATGGTTGCCAGGCATATTGAAACATTCCAACAAAAAGCATCATAAATATTCCAAGTTTATAGTTTGCTTTATAAATTCCAACAGTATCAACATCAGTTAATCTTTCTAAAATTGGAACATCAATTACTTGGACAAACATCAATGCAAGTCCCGCTGGTAAATAAGGTAATCCAAACTTCAGTAGTTTTTTCAATAATATATAATTTATTTTCATTCTGAAATTTTTAACTATCGTGGGTATAAGAAAAACTAAGGTCAATGCTGCAGCGATGAGATTACTAATTAAGATTGATTCAATTCCATAATCCAAGTAAAATATTAAGACAAAGTTTGCCAAAAGATTAATGAAAATATTAAGCACCTTTAAAAACGAAAACAATTTAGCTTTCCTTTGAAGTCTTAATTTCAGAAAAGGAATATTTGCATTTGAATCGAAGAACAAAATTAAAGAAGCCATTACAATTAGATTTGAATAATTATGAGGAACTTCGATGAAACTACAAATATCTCTGCTAAATAAAATTATCATTAAACTTAAAATAACTGAAGTAATAAAAACGCTTATGTATGGAGTAGAGAAATTATCTTTATCGTCGGCAGCGTCCTTGAATGCTGCATATTTCAAAAAAGCAGAGTCTAATCCATAGATATAAACGATATTGAAAATTGCAATGTAAGAGTAGATAATAAAAATATATCCATATTCGTTTGGAGCAAAAACGTTGGTGAAAAAAGGAACAAATAAAAAATTCAACAACCGACCAACAATAGTGCTAATTCCATAAATCAACGTGTCTTTACTAAGTTCTTTTATTTTTTCAAACATTATTATAAAACCCTTACGTCAAGAGAAATATCAAGTGCTTTTACACTATGAGTCAAAGCACCAATTGAAATAAAATCAACTCCAGTTTCTGCAACTTTCTTAACATTTTTGAGAGTAATTCCTCCGGATGCTTCAACTTTACATTTACCTGAGATGAGATTGACTGCCTTTTTCATTTGATTGATTGAAAAATTATCAAGCATAATAATGTCAACTCTATTTTCAAGCGCTTCTTCAACTTCAAGTAAATTTTTTGTTTCAACCTCGATCAAATATTTCTTTTTCAACTGTTTCATTTTTTCTCGACAAGTTTTAACTGCATTTGTAATTGAACCACTTACAACAATGTGATTATCTTTTATTAAAATCATATCAAATAGACCAAAACGGTGATTTTCTCCGCCCCCAACTTTTACTGCATATTTATCAAAATATCTCAAGCAAGGTGCTGTTTTTCTTGTATCAAGTATTTTGACTTTTGTGTGAGAAATTTCATCAACAAACTTTTTTGTTATAGTAGAAATTCCGCTCATTCTTTGGAGAAAGTTTAATGCTGTTCTTTCTGCTGTGAGAATTGAACTTGCATTACCATATACGATTGCTGCAACAGTTCCGGAAAAAACTTCATCACCATCTTCCAAAAATTTTTGAAAAGAGATGTCCTTATCTAAAAATGCAAAAACTCTCTTGGCTACTTCTAAACCAGAGATTATACCTTCCGATTTAACTAATAAAATTGCCTCTGCTTTTTTTGATGATGGAATAGTAAAATTTGTAGTTATATCGCCGCTGCCAATATCTTCATTAATAGCTAAATTAAGGACAGCATCAAGATTTTTATTCCATTTCATTTTTATAGAATTTTTCAATTGCATCAAGGAAAATTTTTGGAGCGCGAGTTGGTTTCATAGTTTTTGAATTCAGAAACGCTAGTTCAACATATCCCTCAACAACGTCAACGTTTCTATCTAATGATCTGATGAGATGATCAATATGAACTTTTACTTTCGGAAATTCTGGAACAAGAGTATAAATTTCTAATAATTCATCATAATATGCTGGTGATAGATAAGTAATTTTTGTCTCAATTACTGGCATTAAAATTCCATTTCCTTCTATCACTTTATATGGTAAACCGATCTCACGCATCATTTCAGTTCTACCAATTTCAAAATATTCAAAGTATTTCCCATTATAGACAAATTTCATCTGATCAGTATCAGCGTAACGTACTCGAACAGTAGATTTGAATTTCATCATTTTAAACAAAGGGAAATCATTTACTTAATAGGTAATCAGCCATCTTACCCAATTCTTTAATATCAAGATTATTATAGGCTGGCATAATCATCTTAGGATATTTTTCTTTGTATTCCTTAAATCTTGATTGCTCCATAAAAGAATTTGGATTTCTCAAATAACTAATTAACATATCTCTGTCTTTCCAATATTTCTTTAGATTTTCGAGTGCAGGTCCCATTGGAGTGCCTTCTAAAGCAGCTCCGTGACAATTTAAGCATCCGTGTTTGCTCATTAAATCATATCCAGAAAGTTCAGCACTCACTTCCTGATTCATCATTGGAGATTCGTTTATGACAATCGGTGGTGTATCTGTTTTTTTTGTTGCTTTTTGTAAAATAAAAAGAGCTATGAATAAAAATAAAAATGCTGCTACCCAAATCTGAGGTTTTGTCATTTGCTTCCCTAAGTTTGTTTTTGATTATTGTATTTGAAAAGAGGCTGTAACAACTCCAACAATTTCTTTTTCTATAGAGCTTAAATCGTTAATTCCATAATCCGAAATAGCATTAGAAAATTTAGGAGTGATTTGTAAGACTCCCATTCTGGCACTTCTCATCGGACCTAATTCTCTATCAGTGGCTTCTGCGATTTTTTTTGCTCGTATCATTGCATCTTTTGCTGCTTCTGCCTGAATTTCAATTTTTAAATCAGCTAATTTTGTGTAATGATATTCAGGTGGTTCAACAGAAAAATTTACTCCCTGTTCAATTATTGATGATATGTCCAAAGATAATTTTTTAATTTTATTTACATCTTTTGAAGAAACCTCTATTCGTTGATTATATGAATATCCAATTATTTTCCCGGTCGAAACTCCTGAGGATGAGATTTCATAAATTGGATAACTTGTGATTGTAAAGAATTCAACTTTATCACTTGGAAAACCATTTTTGTCAAGAAATTTTAGCAAAGTTTTTTTCTGATTTTCAAGCTCTTTAAATGCACTTTCTGGGGAAGGGTGAGTTACAGATATTGTCCCTCTTAAAATTCCGAAATCAGAAATAATTTCCTTCTTTGCAGAACCTGTAACTGTTATAGTCTGATTGGAGCTCTGATTAGCTTTCCACGCTGCAGCAAAAATCAACACGCTAATTATTAGGCTTATTCCAATTACAACAAATCCATAAAAATTACTTTTTTGATCCATTTTCAATAACTAATTTTTATTTAATTTAATGATAAACATATCAAAAAAGAGGTATTTAAACAACTTAATTTGAACTATCTAATTATTAATTAAATTAGTTTAATAAAAAGAGCATCAAATGTTTGAGAAGCACAATAGATTAATAAAAGAAAAAAGTCAATATTTACTTCAACACGCATATAATCCTGTTGATTGGTATCCTTGGTGTGATGAAGCTTTTGAAAAAGCAAAATTAGAAGATAAACCGATTTTTCTATCGATCGGATATTCTACTTGTCATTGGTGTCACGTAATGGAAAAAGAATCTTTTGAAGATGAAGAAGTTGCAAAATTGATGAACGATACCTTTATCTCGATTAAAGTTGATAGAGAAGAGCGCCCAGATATTGATGGAATTTATATGAAAGTTTGTCAGATGATTACGGGTGGCGGTGGTTGGCCTCTTACGGTTATTATGACTCCTGATAAAAAACCTTTTTTTGTAGGGACTTACTTTCCTAAAAGACAAAGATTTAATCGAATAGGAATGATGGAGCTGATTCCTAAAATCAAAGAATTTTGGCTTTCTAAAAGAAATGAAATTCTCCAAAGTGCAGATGAGATAACAAAAAGCTTAAACCAAATCTCGAATCGTAAGATTGAAGGTAAATTAGATAAAGATGTAATTCAAAAAGCATATCAACAATTTGAAAATCGTTTTGATAAGACTTATGGTGGATTTGGTGAAGCTCCAAAATTTCCAAGTCCACACAATCTAATTTTCTTAATGAGATATTGTTACACAAATAATACTACTCAAATTCCACCTCTCCAAATGGTTGAAAAAACTTTAACTCAAATGAGACTAGGTGGAATATACGATCATATTGGATTCGGTTTTTATAGATATTCGACGGATAGGTTTTGGTTAGTTCCTCATTTTGAAAAGATGCTTTATGATCAGGCGATGCTTTTAATGGCTTATTCAGAAGCTTATCAAATAACAGACAATCAATTGTTCAAACAAACTTCAGAAGAAATTATTGATTACGTTTCAAGAGTAATGACTTCAGAAGATGGTGCTTTCTTCTGTGCAGAAGATGCCGACAGCGAAGGTGAAGAAGGGAAATTTTATCTTTGGACTAAAAAAGAAATTGAAGAGATTTTACCAAAAGATTTTTCTGAACATTTTATAAAAATATTTAATATCGAAAGTGGTGGCAATTACCACGATGAAGCAAAAGGAATTCGAACAGGAAAAAATATTCTTCATCTGAAAAAAAGCCTTAGGGAAATATCTAAAGAAATAAGTCTGGATTATGATGTTCTCATTAAAAAAGTTGAAGAATGTAGAAAAATACTCTTTAATCAAAGAGAGAGAAGAGTTCATCCTTTAAGAGATGAAAAAATTCTTACTGACTGGAATTCTTTGATGATTTCTGCTTTAGTTAAAGCATATTTAATTTTTAATAATGAAGAATACCTTCAACGAGCTGAAAATGCTTATAACTTTATTAAATCAAAATTATGGAATGGTTATAGATTATTTCATCGCTTTAAAGATGGTGAGGTGAAATTTGATGGTAATCTCGATGACTATTCATTTTTCATTCAAGCAAATCTTGATTTATTTGAAGCAACTTCCAAATCAGGTTACCTAAAATTTGCAATACAGCTTAATAGTATTCTTAATGAAAAATTTTGGGATAATGGAAACGGAGGTTATTTCTTTACAAGTTCTGATTCTGAAGAACTAATTTCACGTCAGAAAGAAATTTATGATGGTGCAATTCCATCAGGGAATTCGGTTCAATTTATGAATCTGATAAGACTAGCAAGAATAACAAATGATTCGAGTTACAACGATTTTATTGAAAAACAAATTGAATCTTTCTCCGGTGAAATTCAACGATATCCTTCTGCTTACTCGAACTTTTTAACAGCTTTTGTTAACTACAATTCTCCATCAATCGAAATAGTAATTAATGGAAATGACATAAAAGTAGTCGAAGCAAGAAATGAGATATTCAAATTTTATCTGCCAAATAAAACCTTAATATGTTTAACAAAGTCTAATCAGGATGAATTATTTGAAATATTACCTCATTTGAGAAATTATAAAACAGAAAATGAATTGAAAATATTTGTCTGTAATAATTTCGTTTGCAATAATCCAGTTGATAATATTGAAGATGCATTGAAGATATTGAAATTATATTAAAATTTTAAAGCTGTCTCAAAGTGTCCTTATAAATGAAATGAAAAAGAACAGGTTTCCTTAAAGTTAAACTTAGTTTTAATTAGTGCAATTAGTGGATCAAATAATTTCTTTATCGCTGATAAAAATACTTTCGCCACTAAGACACAAAGGCACTAAGTAGTTAGAAATGGATGATTGGATGAATGAATGATTGTTTGATTGGTGGTAATATGAATTTAGAATTTTAATTAAAGGTTTATATAATAGCTCTAAACTGATCATTTTTAGTTAAAAATTTTACAAAATTAACTTACAGAAAATATTATTTTGAACCTTTTTTATGGATTAATAGTTGTTAACTATAAAAAAGAAAGGAGTAATATGGCACTTTGGAAAATTGATCAATCACATTCTGAAATCAAATTTAAGGTAAAACACTTAGTTGTTTCAACAGTAACAGGGCAATTCAAAAACTTTGAGGGTTCTGTTGAAACAAATAGTGATGATTTCTCTGATGCAAAAATTTCTTTTGAAGCTGATGTTAATAGCATCGATACAAGAAATGAACAAAGAGATGGTCATCTAAAATCAGCAGATTTCTTCGATGCAGAAAATTATCCTAAGATTTCCTTTGTTTCTAAATCTATGAATAAAAAGTCTGATAATGAATATGAATTAATAGGTGATTTAACTATCAGAGGTACAACTAAAGAAGTTAAACTTGATGTTGTATTCAATGGTGTTGTTAAAGGTTTTACTGGCGATGATGTTGCGGCTTTTGAAATTTATGGTAAAATTAATCGCTTTGATTATGGCTTACATTGGAATGCACTCACTGAAGCTGGCGGAATTGTTGTCGGTGAGGAAGTTAAAATTGAAATTAATGTTGAATTAGTAAAAGCTTAAAATTATTTGAAAAAAGGTTGACTCAAAAAATTTTGAGTCAACCTTATTTTTTTGCTAAAACTTCTAAATACTTCGTTTGAACCTTTCTTTTATCATCAAAAAACTGATAGTCTTTTTCTAAGTCATATTTTTTAGAATTATGGGGGACAATATTAATTACTACATCGTGTAAGCACCATTTATCTAAACAACCGCTACCATTTGAATTTAACAATATAAGATCTGATTTCTCTTCAAACATTTTTGATAATTTCAGCATTGTCTCATAGTTTGCTGAGTAAGAATTTGATAAAGAATCATAGACTGCAACGGCATAAATTTTTTTTATGTTTTTGATAACACTTGTATCAATTTGAACCCCACAATCCAAGTCTCCAATACCACCATCAAGATTGAAATAGTAAACTTTGTTTACATAGAAACTATCTTTTGCAATTCCATTGGAACCATACATTAAGTTTAGAAATTCGTGTGCAACAAATGAGCCACTTGAATGAGCAATAACGATAACTTTATCAATGAAGTAAGTCGCATAGATTATATTTTTAACAAATCCAGCTAAAGTCATTAAATCGATTTCTTTGTTTGTATAACAAACTTGATCAGGTCCTTTTACAGTTAAGAGATGTTGAACTCTCAAATCTTTTAATTTGGCTTTAAATAATTCTTCGCACCACTTATTGACCCATTCTTGTTTTGCTTGCCATCCGCCGAACAGAATTGCAATATCATTTCCAGATTGATTATTTGTAACTCCGTAATTAATCCCTTTTCCTAATTTTACCCAATGAATTTGAGATAATGCAAAGAAATTAAAAATCACAAAAAAGAACAGAATCCTTTTCATAGCACTTTTCTGTGAATTTTAATTTTTTAAAGAGGATTAATATGAAACGTCGTGAATTTCGATTAACTGAGCATATTTGTCATACTTTTTAAGAAATTGTACAAATTCTTTGTTATAAAATTTTTGATGAGTCTTTTCATATAGCTTTAAGTACTTTGCTACTTCTTTTGGTGTTAATTTGCTTTTCATATAATTAACACTCTCGTTATCATCGAAAAATATTTTATAATAATTTGTGACTCTTTTTTTAGGTTTTGTAGTTTTTGTTTTGGTTGAGGTTTCTTTTTTGTTTGGCATAATGATTCTCCTGTTTTCTAAAGTTTTCCGTTTTTCTTTATCACTTCACGGGCGATTATTCCTTTTTGTATTTCGTTTGTTCCTTCAAAAATTCTATTGATTCTTGAGTCACGATAGATTCTTTCAATCGGCAGTTCTTGTGAATAACCCATACCCCCGTGAATTTGAACTGCATAATCAACAATTTTATCCAGAGACTCTGAACAATAATATTTGACAATCGCAGATTGTCTTGAAATATCTTTTCCTAAATCATAATCAACTGCGGTTCTGTAAACAATACTTTCCATATTATAAATCATTACTGCCATTTCAGCGAGCATAAACTGTATTGCTTGGAAATGAGCAATTGGATGATCGAATTGAACTCTTTCTTTTGAATATTTAGTAGATAATTCAAGAAGTTCTTTAGATACACCAAGACAAGCAGCTCCTAAGCCAAGTCTTCCGGCATCAAGAGTTTTCATAGCATAAATAAAACCTCTACCTTCTTGACCAATTAAATTTTCTTTTGGAACGCGAACATTATCGAAACTAAGTGCGTTTGTAACACTTCCTTTGATTCCCATTTTCTTTTCAGGTGGACCAGCCTTAAAGCCCGGCCTATCAGTTTCTACTGCAAACAAAGAAATTCCTCTATCAGTTCTTGCAAAAAGTGAAATAATATCAGCAATTCCACCGTTAGTTATCCAGAGTTTTTCTCCATTAATAACCCATTCATCGCCATCTAATTTAGCATAAGTTTTAAGATGGAATGAATCCGAACCAGCTTGAGCTTCTGTCAATCCAAAGGCAGCTATCTTTTGTCCTGAGGTCAAAGGTGGTAAGAATTTCTTTTTTTGTTCTTCTGTTCCACCAATGTAAATCGCATTAGTTCCAATTGATTGATGAGCTCCAATAAAGGTTGCTGTTGACATACAACCTCTTGCAATTTCTTCTTGCATAATGCAATAACCAACCTCACCAAAACCACCGCCTCCATATTCTTCAGGAAAGGCAATTCCCAAAAATCCAAGCTCTGCCATTTTGTTTATTAAATCTCTAGGTATTTCTCCTTGTTGATCGATTTGTGCTGCGATTGGTTTTATTTCGTTGTTGACAAAATCTCTAACGGTTTCTCTGAGCATTAATTGCTCTTCGGTAAATTTAAATTCAAACATATTCCTCTCAATTTTTGATAGTTTTCAGCAAATTATATTCCAAAAATTGTTTTTTATTTCATTCAAAAAAATTATTATCAAAAATTATCTTTCTAAATAATTAGAATCATTTTTCTAATAAATTCAAAAATGAGAATAATAGTTAATTAAAATTCAAATCAGATAAATTATTTCCCAATACACTCAAAAAATGCATTATTTAAGGAATAATCAACGGCAATAACTTTGAATTTTAATCCAGTTTCTTTCATAAATTCTTCAAAAGCTTTTGGTTCGTGATCTGGTCTTGCTAAATCATCAAAGTAAATATAAGTACCTTCTATAATGTAAGGCTGAAGAAAATTCAAAACATATTTTGTTGATGAATATAAATCTGCATCCATATTTATTACAAGCACTTCATAAGATGGCAAAGTATAGTTTGGCAAAGTTTCGTTGAACCAACCTTTGAAGAATTTAACTCGATTATCATCAACTTTAGGAATTTCACCTTTGAGATCAAAAGTACCTTTTTTGAATATGCCGTCAAATTCAAAATCTTCCGGCAGTCCTTCAAAACTATCGAATCCGTGTAAGTTCGATTCTGGATTTTTTAGTGCTTTAGACCAATATTTAATACTGTCGCCTTTGTAAACTCCGAATTCAAGGTATAAAACCTTTTTGTCGTATATTTTCTGAATAACCGAATCAAAAACTTTTTCACGATTTATTAATCTTCTTTTTGTGATGAAGTTATTTCGTTTCATCCATTTTGCTAAACGGAAATAATAAATTACAGTTTGCAAACGATAAACAATTTTATCAGGTAGTAATTCCCCAATTTTTGTTATCAAGAATTTTACAATCTGAAGAAAATATTCTTTCATAATTCTAATCTTCAATTCTGTTTACTGTTTCAGTTGAAAATGCAGGAATACATATTGCAATGTATTCTGCACCACCCTCATAAGGGGTGCTATATCTAACCCACTCACCTTTTCCAATCAGTATAGCTTGATTTTGGTTTACTTCAAAAATTCCTTCTTTGGTTTCAACTTTTAGTTTTCCTTTAATAACTAAAGTGTATTCATCGAATTCTGGTTGTTGAGGTGGCTCTATCCATCCTTTTGGACTTTTCATTTTGGCAATACTGATTTTATCAGAATTAGAGTTTACTCTTCCAAAAAATTCTTCAATTATTTTGGGTTTGTTACCTGAAGAAGGAATTATCGATGGTTCTTCTATAAATTTAATCATAAATACTACCAAATAATTTTTTATAACTATTATAATTATTTTATACTTGCAAAAATAACTGAATAATTAACTAAGATATAAAATGAAATTAGATTTAATCGAGCTCAGGCATATTAAGATGAAACTTATCACGCCTTTCAAAACCTCAATGGGGACGGATCATTTTGTTGAGCATTTGATAATAAAAATAACTTCAGAAGGAATTTCAGGTTGGGGAGAATGTGTTGCAGAAGCAAATCCATTTTATAGTTATGAAACGGTAAAAACATCTTATCATATAATTAAAGATTTCATAATTCCAAATTTGATTGGAAAAAAAATCTTTAAGGTGGAGGACGCTATAAAAATTTGGAATCAAATCAGAGGACACAGAATGGCAAAGGCAGGAGTTGAAGCCGCTATTTGGGATTTGATTGCCAAAAGGAAAAACATTTCATTATCTGAGTTGATGGGAGGGACAAGAAATAAAATCGATGTCGGTGTAAGTATTGGAATTCAAAAGTCTGAAAAAGATTTGATAGAAAAAGTAGAAACTTATTTGAAAGAAGGCTATAAAAGAATTAAAATCAAAATTCAACCGGGGTACGACATTCGGCCAGTAAAATCAATACGAAAATATTTTCCAAGTATTCTGCTCCAAGTTGATGCTAATTCTGCTTATTCATTAAATGATAAAAATAAAATCAAAAAATTAGATAATTTCAATTTGTTACTCATAGAGCAGCCTTTAGGATATGAAGATATTTATCAGCATTCAAAGCTTCAAAAAGAATTAACTACTCCAATTTGTTTAGATGAAAGTATACATTCATTGGACGATGCAACTTCAGCAGTGGAACTTGACGCTTGCAGAGTCATAAATATAAAACCAGGAAGAGTAGGGGGATTTAACGAAGCCATTAAAATTCACAATTATTGTATGAAGAAAAAAATTCCAGTTTGGTGTGGAGGAATGTTGGAAACAGGAATAGGAAGAGCTGGAAACATTGCTCTTGCTTCTTTGAAAAATTTTTCTTTACCAGGCGACATCTCTGCCAGCAGGAGATATTTTGAGCAAGATATTGTTGAACCTGAATTTGTAATTAACAAAGATGGAACAATGAATGTCCCAAAAGAAAAAGGAATTTCTGTTGAAGTTAATGAGCGGTTGTTAAATAAATTTACTTTATATAAAGAAATATTCAAGTAATTGTATATTTAATTTCATAATATAATTTTGTAAAAAATTGACAGTAAAAGAATTATTTAATTTATGTTAAGCCGTCTATTACAACCAGAGATAAAATCCTTAATTGAAAATAAACAATTTGGAATTCTAAAGGATATACTTCAAGAATGGACACCGACAGATATTGCAGATTTAATAACTAATCTTGAAGAAAAAGAAAGAGTAATACTTTTCCGTCTATTACATACAGAAATAGCAGCCGATACTTTTGAATACTTAGATTTCGATACTCAAATAGAGTTACTTAAATCTATGGGCAATGAAGAAGTTGCTAAAATTCTTAATGAAATGGACCCTGATGATAGAACTGCACTCTTTGAAGAATTACCCGCATCTGCTGCAAAACAATTGATTCAATTACTTTCTCCTGAAGAAAGAAAAATTGCGCTACATCTCCTTGGATATCCTGAAAACAGTATTGGTAGATTGATGACTCCAGATTACGTTGCTGTAAATTCAAGTTGGACGATAAAAGAAGCTTTAGATTACATAAGAGAAAACGGAAAAAACAAAGAAACTCTTAATGTAGTTTATGTAGTAGATGGAAAAGGCAGATTAATCGATGATATTAAAATTAGAGAATTCTTACTTGCGCCACTCGATAAAAAAGTTTACGAACTTATGGATGAAAATTTTGTAGCATTAAATGTATATGATGATCAGGAAAAGGCTGTTTCAGTTTTGAAAAAATATGATAGAGTTGCTCTACCTGTCGTTGATAATTCAGGTGTTTTATTAGGTATCGTAACAGTTGATGATGTTATGGATGTTGCTGAAGAAGAAACAACTGAAGATATTCAAAAACAGGCAGCAGTAGGCGTTTTGGAAGAACCTTATTCTGATATTCCCATTCTAAAGATGATTAAAAAAAGAGTCGGTTGGCTTTCGGTTTTATTTGTTGGACAAATGTTCACCGCAACAGCTATGGCATATTTTGAAGATGCAATTGAGAAAGCTGTAGTGCTTGCTTTATTTGTGCCGCTGATTATCTCGAGCGGAGGAAACTCAGGTTCACAGGCAGCTTCTCTTGTTGTTCGTGCTATGGCTTTAGGCGAAATTACATTAAATGATTGGCTTAAGGTCTTTAAAAGAGAGTTGTTAACAGGGCTTAGTTTAGGGTTGATTCTTGCTTTAATCGGATTTTTAAGATTTAATATTTTACCAGCTCCAGATGACGGATTTGAAACGTATTGGATAATTATAACTTTAGTTGTTTCCTTCTCATTGATTGGAGTTGTAATGTGGGGAACTTTAATCGGTTCTATGTTACCTTTTTTGATGAAAAGACTTGATTTTGATCCAGCAGCATCATCCACACCTTTTGTCGCAACATTGGTTGATGTTACTGGAATTTTGATTTATTTTTCAATTGCGATGTCACTATTAAAAGGAAAAGTTCTTTAATCTAAAATTCTTTCAATAACTTCAATTCAATTATTCCCCTTAGTAATAAAGCCATCTTAATTCCATTAGGAACTCTAATTCTTTTTTTCATCAACTCTTTAACTTTTTTCCTTTTAATTCTTTTGAATAAAGATAAGTAATAAAGGTATGCAGAGTAAACTCCAAGTTTGACTCCATCTGGTAATTGTTTAATTCCAACTAAAGATTCATTGAATTCATTTTCAATTTCATTTTCAAGATTCTTCTTACTTTCGTCATCAATTTTTTGAACGCTATTTATTCCGGGTAAATAAATTCTATCACGTTCCGTTAAATCACTTTTAATATCTCGTAAGAAATTTACTTTCTGAAATGCAGAGCCCAATGCACGCGCTGGTTTTATAAGCTTATTAAAAAGCTCTTCATTATCGTTACAAAAAACTTTAAGGCACATCAAACCAACAACCTCAGCAGAGCCATAAACGTATTGATCATATTCTTTTTTATTATAATATGAGTTATCTAAATCCATTTCCATACTGTTGAGAAAAGCATCAATGTAATGATAGTCTATGTTGTATTTTTTTACTGTTATTGCAAAAGAATGTAAAATAGGGTTGATTGATATTCCAGTTTTGATTGCTAATTCTGTTTCTTGCCGAAGTTTTTTAAGTAATTCACGTTGTTGAAAACCGAAAAAAGTATCAACAATTTCATCAGCTAATCGAACAAATCCATAAATCGAGTATATTGCATCACGATATTTTCTATCAAAAGCCATTATTCCGAGGCTGAATGAAGTGCTATACTTTTTTGTTATCAATTTGCTGATACCGAATGAGATTTTGTTATATAATTCCATAATCTTTTTTTATTCTTTCTGTTACTAGTTTAGAACTGATTATGACCATTGGTAGTCCAGTGCCTGGAGTTGTAGAAGCACCAACATAATATAAGTTAGAGAAATACTCATCTTTGTTTTTAGGTCTGAAGGCGCCAACCTGATTTATATCGTGTGCAAGACCAAGTCCTGAGCCTTTGTAGAGATTTAATGTTTTTGCCCAATCATCAGGTGCTAATATTTTTTTCGTGATTAAATTTTTATTAATATCAAAATTTACTCTCTTGGACAAATCTTGAATTATATTATTTGCTAATTCTTCTTTGTCATCCCAATTATTTTTAAATCTGAGATCAGGAACTGGACATAGGATGAATAAGTTCTCGCAACCTTCTGGTGCACAACTTGGTTCTGATTTAGATAGAACATTTACATAATAATAAGGCTTTTGCGGACTAATAGAAGATGTGAATATAGTATCAGCATATCCTTTGAAGTTGTTTCCTAAAAAGTAGTTATGATGTAATAAATTATTTATTTTACCCTTAACACCAAGATAAACTGTAAATGGAGCTAAAGTCCAATGCATTGAATCTAATTTCTTCTCAGAAAAATTTTTTCTTTTAAGAATCTGACCTCTAAATGCAGCTGCATCAGCATTTGAGATAAAAATATCCGCTTTCCATATTTTCCCGTTTTGATCGATAACTTCATATAATCTACCGTTGTTATTTGATATGCCAACAATTTCGGTGTTAAAGAAAATTTTAACGTTTTTCTTTGATAGTAATTTCATTATCTCTTCGACAAGACGATACATTCCTCCTTTAACTTTCCAATAACCATTGTGTCTCATCTCTGTATAGTTAAGTAAAGAATAAATTGCCGGGGTTTGAAATGGAGTTGAGCCTAAAAAGAATGCAACAAGTGAAAAAATTATTCTAACTTCATTTGACTTAAAATGTTTTTCGACTTCACTCCACATTGTTTTTTGAAGATAGGGAAGATGTTTAAGAGGAACTCTTGTTAGTTTTAGAATGTAGTCAAGTTTGCTGTCGAAATTTGTTTTTACAACTTTATCAATTGTATCATTAAAAAATTGTCCAGCTTTATCTAAATATTTTTTTGCATTCTCTTCAAGATTTGGTTCAATATCCTCAAATTCTTTAGCTAGTTTTTTTAAGTCTTTATAGATTAATCTTGGCTTGTCTTGTCCTTCAAAAAATACTTGATAAAGAGGTTCCAATTCTTCTAATTCAATGGGTAATTTTTCGCCAATACTATTAAAAAGTTCTTCTAACTCATAAGTCATACTCATAAATGAAGGACCCATATCGAAACGAAATCCATCTTGCTCTATAATGTTAAGCCTTCCACCAGGAGTTTGATGTTTTTCTAAGATTGTAACATCAAATCCAAGGTTAGAAAGTCTGAGTGCTGTTGACAAACCTCCCAAACCAGAGCCTATTATTAAAACTGATTTCATATAATGTATTTTTATTAAACGAACTTCAGTTATAACAGGCTGCTTGGTAGTTTAGTTCAATTTTTTGTTATAATCAATTAAAAATGAATATGACTTAAAAAATAGGGGAGCATTTTTCTCCAAGTAGGCCAATCGTGCGGCATATCGTGTCCCCACAAATCTAACCAATGTCTAATGCCTTTGGCGTTAAGTATATTAGAGAGATCTATTGATGCCTGAGGATCTTCATAACTTCCCTGACCAGTTGCAATTATTATTTTCCCTTTTCTCATATGATTTAACATATATTCATCATTCCAATTTGGCAGGTAATCAACAGGGGAATTGAAATAAACGTTTTCGTCATAGTAACCTTTGGTGTAAGATTTCAAATCATAGCTTCCACTCATTGCTATTGTTCCGGAGAAAATATCAGGTCTTCTAAAGAAAGAATTAGCAGCGTGAAAAGCTCCAAGAGATGCACCAGTTGTTATTATTGGAACTAATCCTCTACAATGATGATGGATAAAAGGAACTACTTCTTCCACTATATATCTGTTGTATTGTTGATGTCTAATAGCCTTATGAGCAGGATGCATTCTATTGTTTAGCCAGCTTTCATTATTTATACTGTTTATTGAAAAAGCTTTAAGTTTACCACTAGCGAGAAATCCACCTATTTGATCAATTAGATGAAATCTTTCATATTCTAAATAATCAGCTGCAGCTGTCGGAAACATTAGCAATGCATAACCGTAGTGTCCATATACAACAATTTCCATCTCTTTATTAAGGTTTGGACTATACCATTTATGGATTTCTCTACTCATAAAACTTCCTTTCATCAAATTGAATTATTGAAAAAGAATAATAATGGTCGTTCAAAACGCGCAGCCCATTCTGCTTCGTTGTGTTCAGCTTTGGGTGCATAGAAATAATCAATATCCGTCCCGATTATATAACCTTTTTGAGTGAGCAAACAGAACATTTTTTGACTTCGTATTAAACCATCTTCACCGTGATCAATGTAAAATTTTACAGGAATTTTATCTCCTTTATATTCTTCTACCATTTTAAGTACTTGATCATTGTGATAATAAAAGGAACTTGACATACATCCAACTTTCGAGAAAATATCATAAAAGAACCATCCAGCATAAAAAGATATAAGTCCACCCATAGAAGATCCAATCATAGCTGTATTCTCACGAGAAGAATTTGTTCTATAATTTTGATCGATAAAAGGTTTTAAGTAATTAACAATTCCGCTCAAATATATTTTCCCTTTGTTTGACCAATCGTATTCATCCAATCTTTCGGGAGTGTTGTAAATACCAACTACAATTAGATCAGAAATTTTTTTTTGCTTTAATAATCTTGAAATTGTCTCAGAAACTTTCCAATGTTTACCTGCATAAGAAGTTCTTGGATCAAATAAATTTTGACCATCGTGCATATAAATCACATTATATCGTGCTTCTGATTTTCTTTTCGAATGATAATCTGGTGGTAACCAAACTAAAACTTTTCTTGGAAGAAGATCTTTTCCTAAATAAAAGTCTTCATAGGTATCTAAATGACCGATTATTTTGAAATCACTAATTTCTTTTTTTGATTTTAGAAGTAAGTTTTTCATTTGACTTCTGCAAGAATGATATTTTACTCGCAAAGATATTGAACTTTTTGAGAAAAAATCAAAAATATCTATCCAGCAAAAAATAAAATAGATAATTAAAGACAACTTAAAATAATTTCTAATCCTTTGAGTTTTAACTTTTTTAGGGTATAAAAAAATTTGAATGTTTGATTTTCTTAATTCTAAAATTTAACTTTAAAGAGTAAATAATTCCTTTGAGGGTAAAAATATGAACAAGACTGACTTTTTAAGAGATGTTCCGATATTTTCTGAACTTCAGGACAATACTCTTGAAAAAATTTACAATTCTGGTTATATCAAATCATACAAAAAAGGTGATACAATACTTTCTGAGTCTGAATCAGGCACCTCAATGTTTTTCATTGTTGAGGGCAAAGTAAAAGTGATAAGAAGTGATGAGGATAAGGAAATTATCATTTCGCTTTTAGGTCCCGGAGAATTTTTTGGAGAAATGTCCATTCTCGATGGAATGGGTCGTTCTGCTACTGTAACTGCAGTCGAAGATTCAAAGCTATTCATACTTCAAAGACATGAATTTCTTGACTTACTTTACTCTTATCCGGAAGTTTCAGTAAGTTTATTGAGAGAGTTATCAATCAGATTAAGAAATGCAACGAACAAAATAAAAGCGCTCTCATTGAAAGATGCAGAAGGTAAGGTTGCAACAGTTCTACTTCAAATTGCAGATGATATTGGAAGAATTAAACAAGGTGTTGTTGAGATAGACAATTTGCCATATCAACAAGAGTTAGCCAATATGGCGGGTACCTCAAGGGAAACAATATCGAGAACTTTGCACTCATTTGCTAAAAAAGGTCTCATAGAAATAGAAGGGTCTAAAATCAGAATTCTGAATTATGAGCAATTCAGAGAGTTATACGGCAAATGATTTTATGAGAAAAGCTGATTTACATTTACATACTAATAAATCGGATGGTTTTTATAGCGTTGAAGAAGTCATTAAATTAGCAAAAGAAGCTGGATTAGATATAATTAGCATAACAGATCACGATACTATTGATGGAGTCAAAGAAGCTATTGATATTGGTAAATTTTACGGGGTTGAAATTATCCCTGGACTTGAGATCAGCTCTGATTTTTTAGATACTGAAGTTCACATATTAGCTTATTTCTTTGATATTGATTCGAAAGAGTTAGATGAATATCTCAATTTCTTTAGAGCTGAAAGATATAAGCGCGCAGTCAGAATAATAAATAAATTAAATTCAATCGGCCAATCAATTTCAATCGAAGACGTTCTTGAAGTTGCTGGTAAATCAACCATTGGAAGACCACACATAGCAAAAGCGATGGTTAATAAAGGATTAGTTTCTAATTATTATGAGGCTTTCAATAAATACATCGGCAATGGTTGTGTAGCTTATGAAAAAAAAGTTCATCTTTCACCACAAAGTGCTTGTAAAATAATCAATGACGCTGGTGGATTATCCTTTATTGCGCATCCGAATAATCTAAGTGATGAAATTATTAAAATGTTAATTGACTCAGGAATTGACGGTATAGAAACAATTCATCCTTCAAATCTTCCAAACAAAACAGAATATTTTAGAGGGATAGTTAATGAATATTTTTTATTGGAGTGTGGCGGTTCTGATTTTCACGGAGGAGAGAGAAATGATCTTTCCAATCTTGGAAAATATTATGTTTCTGGTTCCAAGGTTGATGCTATGAGAAATTTTTTAATTAGAAACAGAGCTTAGTATGAAATTAATTGAAGGAAAATATTTAGCGAGTGAACATAAGTTCGCAATTATTTTAAGTAAATTCAATGAAGCTATCGGTGAAAACTTACTCAAAGGCGCAATTGATTGTCTTTCAAAACACGGAGTCTCTTCAGAAAATATAGACATAATTAAAGTGCCCGGTGCTTTTGAAATTCCTGTAACCGCCGAAAAATTAGCTTCTCTGAAAAAATATTCGGCTATAATTTGTTTGGGTGTCGTTATCAGAGGTGCAACTCCACATTTTGAATATGTTGCGTCATCTGCAAGTAGCGGAATACTTCAAGTTTCTCTTAAATATTCATTACCAATCACATTTGGAATATTGACCACAAATACAATTGAGCAAGCAGTAGAAAGAGCAGGAACAAAAGCTGGAAACAAAGGGTGGGATGCTGCGCTTGCTGCAATTGAAATGTCAAATCTTTTTAATCAACTCGAGGGATGAGTTTATCGCTTCTTTTTTACTTTTTGAATTATAAATTTTTTGAGAAGCTTTTAGGTAATCAAATGAAGAAGTTATTAATTAATGTTATAATGTTTTGCAATATATCATTTGCTCAATCAACATATAATTGGCAAAATTATTCTGATCTGAAAGATATTAGAGATTTCGTTTTTACTAATGATGGAGTTTGGGCAGCTTCAAGCGGAGGCGCGTTCAACTATAATTTTTCACAAAAAATATATCAAACGTTCGGTAAAGCTGAAGGTCTGTTAGGTAATGATCTAAACGCAATAACAATTGACTCAAAAAATAAAATTTGGTTTGGTAGTAAATCCGGAATGATTGATGTACTCAATTTAAATACGAACAAATTTTCATACATTAGTGATATTTTTAACTCAGATAAAATTAACAAGGGAATTAATTATTTCTTTCTTAAAGGTGATACTGTTTTTGTCGCAACAGATTATGGAATATCTCTCATAAACACAAATAACTATTTCTTTTATGACTCTTACTTTAAACTCGGTACATTCTCATCAAATCAGAAAGTGAACAAAGTTTTTTATTATAAAAGAGTTTATGCTATCACAAATGACGGAATAGCCATCCAAAAACAAAATGCCACTAATTTATCTGCACCAGAATCTTGGGATGTTTTTACTAATTCATCAATTGGAGTTACAAGAGTAAATGATCTTGTAAATTTTAATGATGAAATAATAATAGCTACTAATAGGGGTTGTTTTAAGTTTAGTAGTTTAAATCAAAATTGGGTGCCTTTTATCAGCGAACTAAATAATATAGCTGTGTCCGATTTAGAAGTTTTTCAGGATAAATTATTCATTTTGTCTGCAAACAAGATTTATCAATTCAGTAATAACAATCTTACAACTCTTTATGTTGGAGATTTAGAATTCAAAAAAATTTTATTCAATAGTTCATTTGATTTAGCCGCATCAACTAATAAAGGAATATTTTCCTTCAAGGAGAATAAGTATTTATTACCAAATGGACCTGTTGCAAATCAGTTCGCAAATATGATAGTTGATCAAAATGGACATTTATGGGTTGCCACTGGAAAAGATGGAATTGGAAAGGGAATAATGAAATTTAATGGGAAAGAATGGAATAATATCAACCGTCAAAATAATCCAAACTTACTGACAGATGATTATTATTCAATTTTTTCTGCCGGTGATGACATTATCTATGCAGGAAGTTGGGGTTCTGGATTTACAAAGATTGGAACAAACAAAACTATAAGATTCGATGTGTCAAATACTCCAATGGTTGGAATTCCCGGCGATTCAAGTTTTTTAGTAATCACAGGTTTAGCAAATGATTCTAAAAAGAATCTTTGGATATTAAATCATTGGGCAGGCGATGGCAATCAACTCGCATTGTTGACAGCAGATAGCTCTTGGTATTTATTCAAAGTAGCCGCAGCACAAGGAAGAGTTTTAAATAAACTTTTTAATCTTGTAATTGATCAATACGATACCAAATGGTTTTTGCATCTCGATGCTGGTAATTTAAGAGGCATATTTTACTTTAATGAGAATAAAACTCTTAACAATTTATCTGATGATAAAAGTGGAATTTTAACAGAGGCAAATGGATTAAATAGCACAGATATTTACGATATCAAAATTGACAAAAGAGGAGATATTTGGGTTGGTAGTAGTAGAGGTGCTAATATTATTTCAAATATTTCATCTGTTGTTAATCAAGCAAATCCTCAATTTAGAATTACTTCTGTTTTTCCCTTGAGACAACAAATTGTTAAAGCAATCGCTGTCGATCCATTAAATCAAAAATGGATTGCAACAGCTGAAGGTTTATTATTAGTTAGTTCTGATGGTTCCAAAGTTTTAGCAAATCTAAACTCGAAAAATTCACCATTGCTTGATGATCGAATTGAAAGTCTTACAGTTGATGAAAAAACAGGTAAAGTCTATGTCGGAACGTCTCTTGGATTGAATATTTTTGAAACCCCAGCAATCAAACCAAAAGATAAATTTGAAGGATTATTTATTTATCCTAATCCATTCATTATAAAAGATGGATCGCAACTTATCACCATAGACGGACTTGTAAGAGATAGTGAAATTAAAATACTTTCAATCTCAGGTTACCTTGTAAGAAAACTTGAAACACCCGGAGGTAGAGTAGCTTACTGGGATGGAAGAGATGACCAAAGAAATTTAGTAAATAGTGGTATTTATTTAGTTGTTGCTTCTGATCGTGAGGGTAATGAAATAGAAGTAGGTAAAGTTGTAGTAATTAGGCAGTAAGTTGAATGATAGATTTAATAAATATCTCTTTGCAATTTAATGGCAAATATCTTTTCAAGGATGTAAATTATAAAATTTCATCTGGTGATAGAATATCATTAGTTGGCGCAAATGGCACAGGAAAATCTTCATTATTAAAAATTATAAAAGGTGAACTTTTACCAGAAGAAGGCATTGTCCAAAGACAAAAAAACATTTCAATTGGTTATTTGCCTCAGGAACTAATTTATCACTCTGAAAAAACTCTTTTAGATGAAGCTCTATCGGCTCTGACAGATGTAATTGAGTTACAAAAAAAAGAAAAAGATATTCAAAGAAAACTTGAAGAAAATAATTTAGATGAAGAAACAAGAGATGATTTAATTCATCAACTTGGCGAAATTCATCACAAACTTATTGATATGGATTCATACAGTGCAGAATCGAAAGTAGAAAAGATTCTTTTAGGATTAGGATTTAAGCAAGATGAATTTGATAGAGCAACGCATACTTTCTCCGGTGGTTGGCAAATGAGAATTGCTCTTGCTAAAATTCTAATTGCTCAAAATGATATTTTATTGCTTGATGAACCAACAAATCATCTCGATCTTGATTCACTGAATTGGTTGATAAACTTTTTAAAATCTTATCAAGGAGCTTTAGTTGTTGTTTCTCACGATAAAAACTTTATAAATCAGGTAACTAACAAAACTTTAGAAATTTATCTCGGAAAAGTTTATTCATTCAAAGGAGATTATGATTCATATATTAAGTATAAGTCAGAGCGAGATTTGCAATTAATTCATCAGTATGAACTTCAACAAAAAAGAATTCAGGAAACAC
Organism: Ignavibacterium sp.; assembly: GCA_025056745.1. Taxonomy (GTDB): domain Bacteria; phylum Bacteroidota; class Ignavibacteria; order Ignavibacteriales; family Ignavibacteriaceae; genus Ignavibacterium. The sequence continues at coordinate 2,837 of JANWVQ010000011.1, read as the reverse complement.
AAAGATTTATTGAAAGATTTAGATACAAAGCTACAAAAGCTAGACAGGTTCAAAGCAGAATTAAACAATTAGAAAAAATTGAACTTGTAGAAATTCCTGAGAAAAAAGATGATATAAAAATAAAATTTCCTGAGCCTATTCAAAGTGGAAGAATTCCTATTCAATTGAAGAATATTTCAAAAAGTTACGATAGAAAATTAGTCTTGGATAATATTAACTTGACAATTGAAAGAGGAGAGAAAATAGCATTTGTCGGACCCAATGGAGCAGGTAAAACTACTTTAGCAAAAATTATTGCTGGTGAAATTGATTACGATTTTGGAGAAAGAATTGTTGGATATAACACTTTCATCTCATATTATGCTCAAGATGTTGCTGATAACCTTGATCCTGAGCTTGACATAATTGATTCTGTTTCAGGAATAAATGAAGAAAAAACTCTCGGTGAATTGAGAACACTTTTAGGCTCTTTTCTATTTTCTGGAGATGACGTTTTTAAGAAAGTTGGAGTTTTATCAGGAGGAGAAAAAAGTCGAGTTGCACTTTGTAAAATCCTACTCACCAAAGCGAATCTGATTGTTCTTGACGAACCTACAAACCATCTTGATATTGACTCAAAGTTAATTCTTCAAAAAGCATTGATTGACTTTAGTGGAACTTTGGTTATCGTCTCACACGATGTTGATTTCTTAAGACCTATTGCAAATAAGATTGTAGATGTGCGAAATAAAAACATAAAAATCTATTTTGGAAACATTGATTATTATTTGGAGAAGCATCAATCTCAGGTTGAAGAGAATATATCAAATACAAACAATTCAAGAAAAAATGATTCTTCAATCACACGCAAAGAGCAAAAGCGATTAGAAGCTGAATTAAGAAATAAGAGGTATCAAGCAACTAAGGATTTGTATAAAGAAATTGAGCAATTAGAAAATCAAATTTCAAAGTTAGAAAATGAACAAAGTGAGTTACATAATAAAATGAATGACAATAAAATTTACTCTGATCCAAATACAATTAAGGATATATCTATCAGGTTAAAAGAGATAGAAAAAGATTTAGAAAATCTTTATCAGGTTTGGGAAGAAAAGAATAATAAGGTAAATGAAATATTAGAGAAAATAAGTTAAACATCAATCCCAAGAAATTCTTTTGTAAGAGCTAACCCACCGTAAATAGCTGCATCATCTGCTAACTTTGATAAAACGATTTTCGTTGTTTTAATTGATTCTTTCAAAGATGTTTCTTTAAATGATTGTTTTACTATTGGTAAATAATGTTTACCAACTGCTTCCATAAGTCCACCTGCAAGAACTATTAAATCAAAGTTCATCAAGTTGTTTATACTGCCAAGTGTCCTTCCCACTGTTTCTGCTGATTCATTAATTCTTTTGATAACTACCTTGTCATTGTTCTCAATAGCATTTAATAGTGATTTACTTTTAATTCTTTCTCCAGCCTTAATTTGTTTTTCAAGAATTGATTTCTTTTTGAGTTTTTTTACATCACTGATTATATTTCTTACGATTGCAGTTCTGCTCGCAATAGCTTCGAAGCAACCTTTTTTACCGCAACCACAAATGGGTCCATCTTTATCAATAACAATGTGTCCAATTTCACCAGCAATAAAATTTGAGCCACGATAAATTTTTTCGTTGATTATTATACCTCCACCTATTCCGGTTCCAATTGCAACTGCTAACATATTTTTAGCATTCTTACCAACTCCAAATTCTTTGATTCCTAAAGCTGCAAGATTAACATCATTTTCAATTAAAACTTTATGCTTGACTAATTTTTCAAGATTTGATTTAATATCGAAATTTTTTAATCCGAGATTAGGTGCAATTCCAATTGTTCCTTTGTACGGATTGACTGAACCCGGAATTCCAAGACAAAGAGCAACGATTTGATTATCCTTTAAACCAGCTTTCTGAATTACTTTTTCATAAACCATTGCAATATCTAAAACATATTCTTTGGCAGATTTACCAATGGCTGTTGAAATTTTTTCTCTTGCAATGATTCCATTTTTGGAGTTGATAATTGAAGCAAGAATTTTTGTTCCACCCATATCAATGCTGACAATAAATTTTTCAGCCATAATATCTCCGAATTTTAGAAAATTATTTTATTAGGCCCATCTATTTTATTGATATGACATTTACAGTCATCCGTATTTATAACAAAATTATAATTTTTCGATTTAACTGAATCTGTTACAATGAAAACAACACTTAATGCTGATGTTGAGAGAAACTTCACATTTGAATCATCTGCAATAACATAATGATTTGGCAGGAAGTCTAATTTCTTATTCAGTGGAATAATAGTGTTGCCAAACATATCAATAGTTCTTGTCTGGAGATTATTCAATGGTCTGTTTAATGAATCTGTAATTTCGACAGTTATCATCCTGAATTCCTGCGTGCAAATACAATCAGCTCGTTTATTATCTTTGCAACCAATAATTAGAAGTAAAACCAGTGGTATTAAGAAAATTATTTTCATTCAATAATTTCAAAGTGATTATTTTTGTTCATCTTTAACGTAAAAATAATATAAAACTAATGAATAAAACTGCTGTATTGTTAGTAAATCTTGGGACTCCCGATAGTCCAAAAGTAAGTGATGTGAGAAAATATCTTTTTGAGTTCTTAAATGATAATAGAGTTATTGATATTCCATCACTCTTGAGATTTTTTCTTGTAAACTTTATCATCGTTCCTTTTCGCGCACCAAAGTCTGCAAAGCTTTATGAAATGCTTTGGACTGAAGAAGGTTCTCCTATTATGATTTATAGTCAGTCATTAAAAAATAAATTACAAATTGCT
>JANWVQ010000053.1 GCA_025056745.1 Ignavibacterium sp. | reverse complement strand
TAAAGATGAACTAAAAAAGAAAGGGCTAACAGATGGACAAATCGAAAGAGGAAGTTCTTTACGTGAACAACTTAATCAAATTACTAAGGATATTGCAGATGAAAGAAGAGATACAGAAATTGAACAAGGAGATATCAAACGCAAAGCTGAGAATTATGAAAGCAAAAAAGAGGATATTGAACGCAAGGCAGAGAGCAAAAACCCGAATGAAGTTAATGAGGCTGCTAAAAACCCTCAAGAATTGAATGTAACTCAGAAAAGTGATATTGATAAAGAATTAGATGATGCAATAAAAGATTTTATTGATGAGTTTAATAAAAGTTTTAATAGATTAAATTCGTTCTTAGTCCCAATTGAGCCAAATTTACTATTGCAAGGTGCTAAAGTAGTAATGATATATTGTAAGAAGGGTGTATATAAATTGACCGATATATTAAATGACTTTATGAGCAGAATTGGTGTAATATGTAATGAAATGTTGGCTGCTATAAAACAAGCATATTTAAAAAGTATAGACCTTATTGAGAGGGGAAGCTATCCGATTTTTTAAGTCCCGCTAGAATAAATATCCAAAGTAAAATAATTAATCTCAATAAATAAGAGGTACAATTGAGGTTAAAGATTACTCTTTTTACTAAAGAGCAGAAGCCTTTAAGTTTTAATTATCATTATCAATTTTCCTCTGCTATCTACTTATTATTAAAATTTGGCTCCCCAGAATTTTCTAATTTTTTGCATAATATTGGTTATAAACTAAATGGTAAACAGTTTAAACTCTTTAGCTTTTCATTAAAATTTGAAAAATATAAGATTAGCAATAGTCATATTATTCCAGAAAGTCCGATAGTTTTTCTGACTATTTCATCGCCTAAGATTGATGATTTTATTAAAAACTTTGTTATTGGTTCATTTGAAAGGCAGATGTTTTACATTTCAATTGGCAATGAAGAACATAAATTTTTAATTAAAAATATGGAACTTTTGCCTGATCCTGTTTATAAGGATGAGATGACTTTTTCATTAAGTAGTCCAATGGTTTTATCAACTGTAAAAGAATACAATGGAAAACTTTCACCATATTATTTAAGACCAAGTGAGATTGATGAAATTAATAGAATATTATCTCAAAATTTGAGGAACAAATATGAAATAGTTAATAATAAAGTATCAAAAGGTAATGTTAAAATAGATTGGGATAAGGAATACTTAAATAAACATTCGAGATTAACAAAAAAAATTACCATAAATGAGTATGGAAGATTTCCAGTCGATATAATAGGAATCCAAGCACCTTTTAAGATAACAGGAGATCCAGAGCTTATAAGAATTGGTTACGAGTGTGGATTTGGAGAGAAAAATTCAATGGGATTTGGAATGGCTGAAATTGGCAATGGCTACGAAAAGTAATTGAAATATTTGAGAAACGTTTTCGAAATGTTTTAATTGTTACAAAAAGAATAAGCTTTAGATAAATTTGAAATAAATTTAAGGGAAAATTTTTATGACAGCAGAAGAAAGAACCCTAATACTCGGAGCACTTTTTCACGATATTGGGAAGTTTGAACAGAGGTGTACCAAAAATCCAAATAAAGAATTCCATCAAGTGCTTAGCAGAAATTTAATTAAAAGTGACAGGTTTATTGATCTTTTTCAAAAAATCGTTGGTAAAGAAAATTTTGAAGTACTACTTAATATAGTTAGTGAACATCATAATAAAAGTGCCCACGGACTAACTAAAATCATTCAAATTGCAGATCATTTATCTGCTAGCGAGAGAGTTGAAAAAGAAGAAGTTGAAGTATATCAAGATCAGTGGAAGCATAAGCATTTAGCATCTTTATTTAGTAAAATAAATTTATTAAATGATGAAAAAATTTCTCCAAGGTACTATAAGCATAAACTTTTAGTTAAAAATGAATATGATGTTATAATACCCTCAGGAAAATCTGAAGATGAGATAAGTGCATTTTCTTATACACCAAAAACTTGGGATGATTTTTTAGATGATTTATTTTACACTTTAAATACATACGAAAATGAAAGAGATTTTAATAGCTTGATAAACTTACTTTTAATAATATTTGAAAAATATATGTGGTGCATTCCAGATTTTACTGGGAGTTCGGAAACGGATATATCTTTATTTAATCATTCGAAAGACGTAGCTGGTTTTGCACACTCAATTTATTTATCACAATTGGCTAATACCGAAAACACAAACTTAAATTTAATAATAGGCGATATCCCTGGTATTCAGAGTTATATTTTCGATGTTGTTAACAGAAAGCCAGCAAAAATTCTAAGGGGTCGTTCCATTTTTGTCCAAATATTAACAAGGAATTTAGCCACTAAATTGTTAAGGTCTTTCAACCTTACTGAATCAAACTTGATAATGTTAGCTGGTGGTAAGTTTTATATTATTGCTCCGACCATCGTAGACTTTGATAAAACATTTAATAACATCAGAACTAAAATTGACAATTATTTTTATGACAATTTTAGAATGGAATTAAGTTTTAATTGTGCTGCGTATAGTTTTGATTACAATGATTTGTTAATTAAAAAGAAATCTTTTGGTCAAATCGTTGAAGAAGCATCTCATAAATTGATTGAAAACAGATATAATTTATTTAGTAATAGATTTTTCGGAGAAAACAGAATAAACTATAGGAATTATGTCTGGAAGGAAGAGTATATAGAGGACGATGGTACCGGAACGGATTCGATTAAGTGTAGAGTAACAGATAAACCAATTAGAAAAGATCGAAAAGGTGAAATACAAATTCCTACAGATGATGGATTGGAGTTTTTAACCGTTGATAAGCAAGTTGAAATTGAATATAAAATCGGAGATAAAATAGTTGGAAATAATTTAATAATTCTTATCGATGAAGATGAACTAACGATTGATCCTAAGAATATTTATAAAATAAAAGACTATAAAAATGATGATAAAACACTAAACAGAAGTAAGATTCTATTAAATCCAACATTCGAAGGTCTGTTGAAAGAAGCAAAATATGATAAAAGTATTTATAAGAATGCAAATTACATTGAAGTAGCTAACTATTGTTCAAAAGGTAAAAGGGATGATATAATGCCTTTTGAAGACATTGCAGAAGAAAATGATGGAGCAAAATTTTTATCATTGATTAAGGGTGATATTGATAATCTTGGTTTAATTATGGCA